>CAJQJT010000131.1 GCA_905478725.1 uncultured Pseudomonadales bacterium | reverse complement strand
AAGCAGATCGTCCACTACTTTGAAAACTACAAGGCTCTCGAGCCAGGCAAGTGGGTAAAGGTAGAAGGCTGGGACAATGCTGAAGCGGGCCGCGCAGAAATTATGGCATCTCGCGAGCGCTATCTGGCTGAGTAATTCCGCCAGCTAGTAGTAAGCAAAAAAAACCGGCACTTAAACAAGTGCCGGTTTTTTTATGTGGACTAATTGGGTGTCCACAGCCCTGAGCGCGATTATGCCTAAGCGCCGTCTAGCTCTTCGAACAACACATCACCGTTTAAGCCATGTTTGCGCAATACATCCCGCAGTCTTCTCAGGGCATCAACCTGAATTTGACGCACACGCTCTCTGGTGAGACCGATCTCGCGACCAACCTGTTCGAGGGTTTCCTCCTGATGATGCAACAGACCAAAGCGTCTAACTAACACTTCGCGCTGTTTTTCAGGCAGTTGAGTGAGCCATTTGTTGAGCACTTCAGAAAGGTTTTCACCTTCGATCTGCCGCTCAGGACTGCTGGCGCCCTCCGCCGAAATAGTTTCGATAAGGCTCTTTTCATTCTCGGCGACAGGTATATCGATGGACGATATACGTTCGCTGAGGCTGAATATCTTGAGCACATCTTCCACTGGCTTATCCACCTCCGCGGCAATTTCTTCCGGTGTCGGTGTATGGTCGAGTTTCTGAGCTAGCTTGCGTGATGCCCGCACATAGACATTTAATTCTTTGACTATGTGTACCGGCAATCTAATGGTGCGAGTCTGATTCATCAGTCCGCGTTCAATGGTTTGCCTAATCCACCAGGTTGCGTAGGTGGAGAAACGATAGCCCAGTTCAGGATCGAACTTTTCTACCGCACGCATTAGGCCAATATTGCCCTCTTCAATTAGATCGAGGAGTTCAAGGCCACGATTGACATAGCGACGGGCGATTTTAACCACCAGACGCAGATTGCTTTCAATCATTCGCTTGCGCGCTGATTCATCACCTTTGAGGAGTTTTCGAGCATAGAAGACTTCTTCGGCTGCCGTAAGTAACGGAGCATAGCCAATCTCTTTGAGATAGAGACTAGTCGCATCAATAACCTGATGACTAACTTCCGATGAACTTCCTTGATCGTCGTTTTCTACTTTTTTTCGATCCGTTTTTAACGCTGATTCCATAACGTTATAATCCCTTTTAATGTTACTCCATGTTCCAAGTCACCATCTAGTGACCTCTCCAGAACTGTACCGCTTCCTTTTTTACCTATTTCTATTTCTAATTTCTACTAACGTTACTGCTTACTACATTGTGTTGAGCTAGCTCAACAAGGTCGATGAAATTACTGTCCGATTTATCAACCTCTTCAAAAACTATGCCTTGAAATCTTCTATTTCAAATAGGTAACAGGATCCACTGGATACCCATCTTTGCGTATTTCGAAATACATCGTACCATCAGAACCCAGTCGAGAGATAATTTCTGTCTGTCTCACCGTCTGACCTTCTCTGACCATAATCTGGTCATTGTGAGCATAGGCACTTAACAATATCTCACTGTGCTTAATGATAACCAGCTTACCATACCCGCGTAAACCCTCTCCTGCATAAACTACGACGCCCGGGGCTGAAGAGCGCACCGCTGCTCGACTTACGGACTTAATTTTTATTCCCTTATGGAGCTTAGGAAGGCTATATGACTCAACTACTTTACCTTTAATCGGCCATTTCCACTGCCAATTAGTGCCATACACCACCGGACTGGAGGCAGGTTTAGCCTTGTTTTTAAGGGTTTTCGTGACTTTTGGCGCGCTTACCGCAACACTGGTTTTGGCTTTAGGTACTGCTATTTGAGACTTTTTCGCCGATTTGTTGACCGTCTTGGCTGCCGCACTACTAATTTTGCTGGTATCCAATGACACTAGTTGGCCGCGACTAATAACGAAGGGCTCTCTTATGCCATTGGCCCTAGCCAGCTTGCGGAAATCCAGGTCATAGCGCCATGCGATAGAGTAAAGTGTTTCCCCTGGTTCCACCTGATGCACCAATATTCGGTTACTAGGCGGCGCTGAACGGCTGCTGATAGGCGCCGAGTTATGACTGCTACAGCCAGTCACTAAAATGATGGCTGTCAGCGTTAAAACTGAGACTAGTGCAGAGACTAGACTAGAAATTAATGGGGCCGACTTGGTTATCAAATTACACTGCCTGCAGAGAGTTATAAGGCATCATCCTGATACCTTGATCCAACATATTCTAAACCCAGCACTAAAATCAAGCCCAAAAGCATGGCGCTGACACTGAGCAGGGTTTGCGCATCGGCGCCAACCAACGCTGTGTATTGGCTAGGCCAGAGGTTTTCCGCAGCCAGCACTATGGTCTTGCCTGAGTGACTGACAACCGATTCAAGTACTAACTTCCAGGGCCAGATAATATTTAAACTGCCGACCAAAAACCCACACATCGTGGCAATAACGGAAACCTCGTAGCGGGCCAACAGCCAAGAAAGAAAACGACTGAACAGCGCCAGACCTATAAGGCCGCCGAGGGCAAAGACACTGAGAATATCCAGTTGCAGTCCCGCAATGGCAGCGATAAAAACCGGATATAGACCCAGTAGAACGAGAATAAAAGACCCTGAAATACCGGGTAAAATCATTGCACAGAGGGCAATGCTGCCGGCGAAAAACATGGTTGTGAGGCTGCCCTCCAACTGCACTGCTGGTGCCAC
>CAJQJT010000130.1 GCA_905478725.1 uncultured Pseudomonadales bacterium | reverse complement strand
GATGGGCATTCGCTCTGCGCTAACCGTGGGTATCGCCCTACCCCTTTCCGCCAGTATGGTGCTGGTGGGTATGCAGGTATTAGATATTCCGTTACATCAAATGTCGGTCACCGGCTTGATTATTTCGTTAGGCCTGCTCATTGATAATGCCATTGTGGTGGTAGAGGACTACAAGCTAAGGCGCAGTCGAGGCGCGCAAATTGACGAGGCTATTAGCCGTGCCATCAAACATTTATTGGTGCCCCTAGGCGCCTCCACCGCCACCACAATATTTGCCTTTATGCCCATTGCGCTGGCGCCAGGCGGCGTTGGCGATTTCACCGGCACACTCGGCGTGACTGTGGCCTTATCCGTTGCTAGCTCGTTTATTTTGGCCATGACCGTAGTACCCGCCATCGCCGGCTACTTAGAAAATCGTTGGCCGGTAAAAGCGGGCAATCGCTGGTGGCAGATCGGCTTTTCCAGCCCCGCGTTGACAAAAAAGTATCACGCAGCACTGGTCACTGTGCTTAAGCGCCCAATCATCGGCGTCACTATCGCCTGCATTATGCCGATTATCGGCTTCGCGCTGGCGCCCACCCTAACCCAACAATTTTTCCCTGCGGTAGACCGCAATCAATTTCAAGTACAGCTATCCCTGCCCGCACAAACGTCCATAGGGGAAACACAGCAAGCTATTGTCAAAGCCGATGAAATTTTGCGCAGCAATTCTGACGTCACTGATACCTTTTGGACCATCGGCAAAGGCGCGCCACGGGTCTACTACAACGTAACCTCTCTCAACGAGCGCATACCTAGCTTTGCGGCCGCCTGGGTCAATACAACATCAGCAGAAGCTACAGGAGAAATACTCGGCGCAATCCAAAGCGAGCTATCTGTCGCTTTCCCCAACGCAGAAGTATTGGCACTTCCCTTTGAGCAAGGACCACCCACAGACTCGCCCATTGAAATCCGCATCATTGGTCAAGACTTAGAAGTACTGCGCCAAGAAGCACTGAAACTTAGAGCCATATTAGCCAGTGTGCCCAACGTCACCTACGCCCGGGCATCATTGTCTACGGCAGAGCCCAAACTCACATTCATCCCAAGAGAAAACGCAGTAGCGGCCACCGGGTTGAGCACCGGCGGCCTGGCACAGAGAATCAACTCCGCGTTAATGGGCGACAGTGCAGGTACCGTTTTAGAAGGCAATACGGAAATAGACGTCAGAGTTAAATTTCAAACAGATTCTCGAAACCAAATGTCAGATCTCAACTCACTGCCTATCTTGGCCAACGGGCGAGACGGCATACCCCTTAGCGAACTTGGGGATTGGCAATTGGTTCCTACCTCCTCGTCGATCACCCGACGCCAAGGTGAACGCGTCAGCGCCGTGCGCGGCTACCTAATCCCATTCACATTAGCGGGCGGTGTGTTAGCAGACTTCACAGAAAAACTCGAAGAACAAAACTATAAGCCACCACCGGGCTATAGATTGCAACTGGGTGGCGAAGCGGAAAGCAGCTCTGAATCTATTGGTGGCATTATTCAGGTATTTGTCTTCTTTCTCTTAGCCATGGCCGGCGTCATTATTCTGTCGCTAAATTCTTTCCGCTATGCGGGACTCATCGGCATTGTCGCCTTTTTAAGTTTCGGCCTAGCCTTGTTGGGCGTGCGACTATTTGGCTACCCATTTGGTTATATGGCGCTCATCGGCTCTCTGGGCATGATGGGCCTAGCGATTAATGGCGCGATTATTGTTTTGTCCGCGCTAAAGGCGGACCCCCGCAGTCAATCGGGCGACAGCGAAGGCATAGCCAATGTTGTAGTGGATTCCACTAGGCATATTATTTCGACCACTCTAACCACCATTGGCGGCTTTGTACCCCTGATCGTTAACGGTGGCGAATTCTGGCCACCGCTAGCCACGGCCATCGCTGGCGGAGTCATCGGCTCCGCTGTTATAGCTCTTTCAATGGTGCCTTCAGTATTTGCCTATATTCAGCGCAAGAAAGTTCGACAAGCGGCGGTTTTACAAGTCGCCTAGGCAATCAAGCTATTACTATTTAGCGGTGGCGAATTAGGACTCTTCGCCATTTTGAATAGGGGCTGTTTGCGAGTCCATCTTTTCCCAGCCATGGCCACTAAATGGGTCAACGCCAAGCTGCTGTAATATCGATGGAAAATCAACCATAACCCAGTTATCAACAATTTTTCCGTCAACTACTTTCCAGAAATCCATATAGCGAATTTCAATTTTTTTATGGGTTGCTGGAATGCCCATAAAGTCGCCGGAATGCACCGCCTCCTGGCGACCAAATGCTGAGCACCACTCACCCTCGGTGACCCTTGCTTCGTCGATACAGACCTTGCCGGAAAAAGCGTCTTGAAATGGGCGCTGCCAATTTTGTTGAAATTCATTTAGGCCAACTTTATAACCGCAGCCGGCATTTCCTATCTTTGGTTTGTATGGCAAGGGTCAAGGGAAGTTATATTCTAGATATTGGTGGTAATTTATCGACCACTTAATGATTACCCCAGCCACAAGATGAAATTTGAATTGTCCGATTACCTTGAGCTGTCAGCCTAGGAAACTTTTACTGCCTAAATACGTGGAGGGAACTTTGATCCAGACTTTCCCGCTGTATCAGCAACCGCCTCCCGGCATTGGCAGAGCTGTTTTTATGCAGTTTATGGTCGCGGAGTGCCACCGGTTTGATGATGGCAACGGCCGTCTGGCCCGAATCATGATGAACGCCGAACTGGTATCTGCAGAGCAGCATAAAATCATCGTTCCGACGGTGCATCGGGAGAGCTACCTAGACGGGCTTCGGCAAGCAACAGGCAGCGGGCGCTTTCGCACTATCGCTAAAGTGTTTACCGATTTACAGGCCTATACGAGCACCCGCCCTTGGGAAGAGTGCGGCGAAGTACGTGGGACATTGGAGTCACATTACGCTGCAGGCTGCCCGACGAAGGCGTGGCTGTTTTTAACAAACAAATTTCAAAATTTAAGATTGCATTGCCTGCGGGATGAGGTTTTCAAGCTTTGCAATTTTTTGATTCACGCCAGTTGTATCAGCCGACAAAATGATGGGGCTATAAGAGGCACCACGAGTATCCAACCTATTCCCACTCAATAGTTGGGCTATATTTAGCTCAATAAAAACAATGGGTTACAAGCACTATTAGTAGGTTTGTAAATCAGGTTTCTCAGGACACCCACTTTATCAATCAATTTTTTCCCTATTTATCAGTATGTTATCTCTTCTTAGCTTACAAACTTTGTAACTATAATGTAAAACATCATGTATTAGAAATCGCCATACAGGAATGCAATGACTCCATATTTCAAGCTGATTGACCCACAACGGACTGTTGAAATCACAGCTCTTATACACTTCTAAGGGAAATATTAGTAGTTAAACCAAAAAACCCGCGGCCTGGGCCACGGGTTTTTTATATGTAACTTAAAACCCTGCATATAAAGTACCTACGTAATAGGCTCATTTATTAGTCATGTGATTATTTTGGGCCCAACAGCACCCTACCGGCTAAGCAATTACTCAATCAAAAACTGTTTATACCATTTCCTGAATTTTGCAAAAGGCCCGTCGCCATCGCACAACATTGGCTTTTCATAGTATTTCTTGCGATCCCAGATAACCCGATCTTCTTCCATCTGCTGACAGATATTACGCACAATCGCTTCGGCAATGCGCGACTTACCTGATTCAGCGTCAGATTTTTTTTGGATAAAAGAGTAAAAGGCCCGAGTGTGATTGGCGCTGACCGGCGTTAAGTGCGCCAGTAGAACCGTGTCAACGATACCGGAGAAACGTACTATTGCCAGCCCGGGACCAATATTTTGGTTCTCTATGGTCCCTTCGATCACCCCTTTGGGAGTTGGATTACGGGTGCGCAACAATCCGCGTCTGGTGTGGCCCTCAAACTCCATCACTTCCGCATCCGGTATGTCTTTAGTGCCGTGCACATAGAGAAAATGTACCGAGTCCACTGCATTTTCACCCACTTCTTGCATATGGGTGTTTATCTCCCAGCTATAGGAATCAAGCTCAGCCCAGCCCGAGTTATTGCTATTGGCTTCGACCACTTCTAGAGGCTCATAGGTGGGTGCTTCGCCGTGGGGATGGTACCAGACCAAAATACATTGGTTGATCTCACGCACATGCCAGGTACCTAATACCTGTTCACCGCGGGCGACTTTTGGCGGCATGTTTTTGGCGTAGGGGATAGAAGTACATTTGCCATCGCCATCGTAGGCCCAACCGTGAAATGGGCAAACGATACTCTCGCCCACCACTGCCGAGCCATGGCCCGCTTGATCGCGAATGCCATAACCAAGATGGGCGCCCATATGGGGGCAATAAGCATCAACCACCTTTGCCTGACCAGACTCGGTGCGAAAGGCGACCATCTCTTGGTCAAAATACTCCAGGGGTTTAGCCTGGCCGACCGCCAGTTCATGGGAGTACAGCACCTGAAACCAGCCGGTTGGTATAGGCAGGTTTACAGCATGTGACTTTCTATCAGTTGCAATAATCATAGGATATCTCTCTTCAACAGCAATTAGCGGACGGCAGCACCGCCATCAACAGATAAAATTTGGCCAGTAATAAATGACGCGCGGTCTGAAGATAAAAACACCACTGCTTCAGCAATTTCCTCTGGCTCGCCTAGACGGTTCATCACCGCGGCGCGCTTTAAGCCCTCGGCAATTTTCGGCTGTTCGGTAAAATATTTTTCCACACCGGGCGTACGCACCACACCGGGGGACACAGCATTAATTCGAATACCTTTGCTGCCATACTCGGCAGCTGAGCTCTGAGTCAATATATTGACCCCCGCTTTAGCCGCGGCATAGGCGGTGTTATAGACCTGACCACGCAGCGAGGCATTTGACGATATATTGACAATACTGCCCGCCCCCTGCTCGAGCATGGCACTCAGCTCATACTTTTGGCACAGCCAGGTATTGCTTAAGCACATATTCAGCGTGTCATCGAAAACGGTTTTTTCAAATAGATGAATGGGTCCAGAGCCGCGGCTCACCGCAGCGCTGTTACAGGCAATATCCAGCCGACCATAGTGATCAACTGCGGTGGCAACCATAGCCTTGACCTGGGCTTCATCAGTGACATCCGCCTGTACAAATAGGCCTTCGCCGCCACTGTCACGGATTAACTGAACCGTTTCAGCGCCACTTTCAGGATTGAAATCCGCCACCACAACCTTGGCCCCCTCTCTAGCAAAGGCCAGGCAAATGGCCCTGCCAATACCCATACCACCACCGGTAACTAGGCCAACTTTATCACTTAACAGCATTGTCAAATTCCTCTTCCTTAAAAATCTTACTCTACTTTATTTTTTAACCATGGTATATACTTTCGCCAGTAAATTTCTCGAGGTGAAACCATGTTGTCTACTAAATCCCTGAAAAATCTGCCCCTGCGCGAACGCAAAAAGCGCATGACACACTCGCGGATTGTCGATTGTGCGGGCGAGCTATTTATCGCTCATGGCTATCAGACAACAACGGTCGACGCCATCGCTGAAGGGGCAGAGATATCTAAACCGACATTCTTCAATTACTTCTCAACCAAACATGCAGTGCTGCAAAGCATGGTCGAGCGCATGGACAATGAATTTATTGCCTCCATTGCTGAGGAGCTAAAAGAGCCCAAAAGCACCGAGCAGCGACTGTGTAATTTGATGACCAATACTGCAGACTATATGGAGTCCCATATCCCGCTAATGCGGGTGATTATTGTCGAAGGCCTAGGTGGTCTAGCAAAACCCGATGAGGCATCAAATCGTCTGAGTAAATTGAACAATGCCATGGCTGAGTTGTTGACCAAAGGTCGAGAACAGGGTGATGTAGACACCGAGGTGGATATTGACCTGCAGGTGCAAATTGTTGTCGGCAGTTACCTTTATTCGCTGATGAATGCACTCACCCACTCCCCCAAGGACCTAGGCAGCCAACTGATAAAAATGGTCCGTCAGGTCGCCATCATGCTGCAGACGAGGGGTTCACGATGAAACTGTTTTTCAACGCTTTACTGGTGCTGATTGTCACTGTAGCTGCAGTATTCTATTGGGCGGTGCAGCCCGAGAAACCTGCCGCCAGCCAAGCTTGGTTTAATGGCACTATTTTGACCATGGACGACAGTCAACCCACCGCCGAGGCGGTATTTGTTCGCCATGACCGCATAGTTGCCCTGGGCAGTCGCGCCGATATCGAAGCCTTGATTGATGAGCAAACAGTGATTCACGATCTCGCCGGAGCCGCTATGTTGCCGGGGCTAGTAGATGCGCACAGCCATTTCCCCGCCTCAGGCATGGCATTGTTTTTAGCTGATCTGCGCAGCCCGCCGGTGGGTTTAGTACAGACCATACCGCAACTACTTGAGCGGGTCGCCAGCCAGGTACAGAACACACCAAAGGGAGAGTGGGTCGGCGGCTATGGCTACGACCAGCTGATGCTCAATGAAAAGCGACACCCCAACATGCAGGAGTTAGATGCCATTGCACCCGATCACCCGGTATTTTTGATGCATGTCTCTG
>CAJQJT010000129.1 GCA_905478725.1 uncultured Pseudomonadales bacterium | reverse complement strand
CGCTTTTTTTCTGGTGACTTTGATACTTTGCCAACCTTTGAGGCACCCAAAATAGTACTGGATGCAGCATTAAAGGCCGCCAAAGTTGTAGGCAACGGCCTCTACGGTGTCGATATCAAGGTGCACGACGAGCGCGCTTATGTACTCGAAGTGAATGACAACCCGAGTATTGATCAGGGTGTTGAGGATGCCTATTTGGGCGAGCAACTCTATGGGCAAATAATGGCGGAGTTTTTGCGCCGATTGGAAAAAAGAGGGCTTTAATGTCAGCTCTAATACCCCTGGACCGAGCCACCCTCAGTGACAAACAGGATCTATTAACCATAGAGGCCAGATGCTTTAGCACTGATAAGATCAGCCCTCGGCAAATGCATTACCTACTCAGTCAAGCCAAAGCGACCACCCACCTGGCTCGCGTTGGCGAGCAAGTGGTTGGCTATGGCATGTGTTTATTACCTGCGCTGCCCAGACCTGCACGGCTCTATTCACTAGCGGTTTTACCGGACTGGCGAGGCCAGCAGCTGGCACGACGCTTAAGCCAGAGTTTGTTCGCTGAATTGCACTGCCTAGGTTATTCACGCTGCCGTTTGGAAGTTCGCCGCGGGCAAACAGCTGTACAGAATTTTTATCTATCCATGGGCTTTGGTCTGCTAGACGAATTGCCCGCCTACTATCACGACAGAGAAGATGGCTTACGTATGGAGCTCATGCTTAATGACTAATATTTCGATGCTAGAGTTCAATCGCATTATTCAGAGAGCTGCTCTGGCAGACAGCGCTGAAGAACAGGTGCAGCTGATTGTCGATGCCATAAGCGATGTGGTTGCCACCGATGTCTGCAGCCTGTATCGACAAAATGCGGACAAAGATATGGCACTCATTGCCAGCCACGGTCTGGCCAAGGGGCACCCTTTCATTATTCCCGCCAATCAAGGATTGGTCGGCCGCGTGGCACAGTCACGCCACAGTATTAATCTTATTAATCCGGACGAATTGGCTGACTATTACTATGTTGCGGGCTCCAATGAAGAACAGTTTCACAGCTTTTGCGGTGTGCCACTGGTGCAGCGGGGTGATGTGATTGGTGTGCTGGTGGTACAGAGTCGTCGCCCCCAGGCCCTAGCCCCTGAGCAGGAGGCTTTTTTAACCACCTTGGCGACCCATCTGGCACTGCTGTTGGCATCGTTACCCGCGCAGTTATGCCAATCATCAAGGCCGCAGCTCAACGATTACCGCAATGGCATCAGTGGTGCCCCAGGCATTGCCATAGGTAAGGCACGGGTGCGACGAGCGGCCGGGCTGGCCAAGGCTGCGGAATCCACAGCTGAGCACATAGAGCAGGAACTTGAGGCCTGGCTCAGATTAAAATCCAGGGTTATGGCGGAGCTAAAACAGGAGCGGCAGATAGTCGAGCAAACTCTCGGCGACAATCTGGCGGCCGTAGTCGACGCCTACCAGATGTTATTGGATGACCCGGGTTTTGGCGCACATATAACTGATGCCATCAAAACCGGAAAAGCCTTGCCCTGGGCACTAAAACTGGCGGTGAGTTACTTTTCCGAACTGTTTAAAGCCATGCAAGACCCCTATCTGCGCGCTCGCCATGAGGATATAGAACAGCTGGGAGACAAACTCTACCTTGCCTGGCGTGGCGATCAGCCAGAGGCTATAGAGCCGGAGGATGGCTCGCCGATAATACTGGTCGGTGATCAACTCAGTGTTTCCGATATTGTCAGCCTGCCCATTGACCTTATGGTGGGAATAGTCTGTTCTGCTGGCGCCGCACTTTCGCATATCTCAATTTTCGCCAACGCGCTGGGTATTCCAGCAGTGGTGGGTGTAGGTGAATTATCGCTACCCATGGGCCAACAGCTGATTGTTGATGGCGATAATGGGCAGATTATTATTGCCCCCAGCGATGCCCTTATCGAGGAATACCAAAGTATCATTAAGAGCCAGCAGAATGTTGCCCTGCGCCTCGCAGTAAACCGAGACCTTGCTGCCATAACAACCGATGGTACAAAGGTCACCCTGATGGCTAACTCTGGCCTGCAAGCTGATTTATTGCCCGGACTCAAGAATGGCGCCGAAGGTATTGGCCTCTACCGCAGCGAAATTCCGTTTATGGTGCGCCAGAGTTTGCCCTCGGAAGCGGACCAAGTGGCTGTATACCGAGAGGTCATTGAGTCCTATAAAAACAAGCCGGTGTACATCCGCACCCTCGACATTGGCGCCGACAAACCGCTGCCCTATTTGCCCATAGTTGAGGAGGAAAATCCGGCCTTGGGCTGGCGTGGTATCCGCTTTACTCTCGACAATCTACAATTGTTGATAACCCAATTTCGAGCCGTGATGGTGGCTGCCGCGGGACAGGATAATGTCCATCTACTGCTGCCCATGGTTGGCTCAACGGGTGAGTTAAACCAAGCCATAGAATTGCTCGATGAGTCGTTTAAGCAATTGTTAGCCGAAGGTAAAAGCGTCTGCCGCCCGCGTCTGGGTATCATGGTGGAAGTACCGAGCAGTATCTCGCTGCTACCGCTATGGCGCAATAAACTGGATTTTATTTCCATCGGCAGCAACGATTTGAGCCAGTATCTACTGGCCCTCGACCGCAACAATCCCCTGGTCGGCAAACTCTATGACCCGCTGCACCCGGCTATTATTCACGAAATACTGCGCATAGTTCGCTGTGCCCAGGATTGCCAACTACCGGTAAGTTTGTGCGGCGAAATGGCCTCTGACCCAATCTCAGTGCTACTGCTCCTGGGCATGGGCATCCGCCAGTTAAGTATGAGTTCATCGAAGTTGCCGTTAATCAAATGGCTGCTGCGAGCCACCAGCGTGAGTGATGCCGAAGCTTTTTTAGCACAGGCACTGACCATGGACAATGCACAGGATATTCGCGCGGCGGCAGAAACACTGATCACCAAATCCGCTATCTACCCTGACGACTAGCGACTCAATAGCAACAAAAAAAATGAGCAGCGTCATTCACAGGTTGATTGCTCAGAGCATTGCATAAACCAAACACACTTGAGCAAACAAAAATATGGACCTAACCCAGCTTTTCGACATAGCACCCTACCAGTGGCCCGCCATTGGCACGGCGATGTTTTGTGGCACCATTATTGGACTTGAGCGCCAACTGCGCGGCAAGCCGGTGGGTATAAGAACCTCGTGCCTAATCACACTCGGCACCTACTTATTTTTGGCGACAACCTTTTTATTGCAGGGCAATGTTGTCGACCCATCGCGAGTGGTTGGCCAGGTCATTACCGGCATAGGTTTTCTCGGCGCCGGTGTGATGCTAGCCAAAGATGGTGCCGTGGTCGGGGTCACCTCAGCAGCAACAATTTGGGTGCTGGCAGCACTGGGTGTGATGATCGCCTCAGGTCACCTAATGCCGACCATTAAGCTAGCTGTTTTGGTGGTAATAATTCTCTATGGCGTGGACTTTATGGAAGACCGTATTAAAGTGCTGGGGCGTGGAGTACATGCCTCGGTAAAGTCATCGCTCAGTAAAAAGAGCTAAACATTACGGAGGCCTTTAACGATACATTAACAATGCTGCTGTCGATCGCCTGGCATCTACACTAGCCTGCGCGTCGCGGCCCAGGAAAAAAACGGTTGGTGCGCTGCTGATACTCTGTATAGCCAGGGCGTTTCTGCACCGAGTAATACTCCGAAGGCACCGCACCGGTGACATAGACCAGAGTGCTGTACATCATTCTCGAAGTAAACAGCAGGCCAAACCCAAGCAGCACCCAAACCAGTGTGGTTTCACTGCCCTGCAGTGCTAACCAAGAAGGTATCGCCGCGATTACCAGGCCATTCCACACCATCCATTCAGCAAAATAATTCGGGTGTCGCGTGTAACGCCAGAGTCCCACATCGCAGACCTGGCGTTGTTTACCCTCTTTCTTCATCTTTTTTAGAAAGTTTAATTTTTGCATATCGGCCACCGTTTCCATAGCAAATGCCAACAGCCAGATGATCAAGCCAATCACTTCGAAAACCGAAAGCTCGGCGCTATTATTCGAGGCGATAATAAAAATCGGCAGCGCCAGAAAGGATGCATTGGCCAGACCCTGAGAAATGGCATCCACCTGAAGGGCTAACTGAACATTGGTTTTACCGCCCTTCTCCCAACGTCCCCGCTGATATTGATAGCGGGGGAATTCCTTTTTCAACATTCCCATGCGCCACATTTTTAGTGCACCCATGCCCATCCGCAGGCCAATCAAAACTAACACCGCACTGACTACCAGTGAGCGCAACCAATGGCCATCGCTGAACCAATAGCTAATCACACCGAGTAACACCAGCCCCCAGGGCCAGCCTATATCCACATAGCTCATGCGTTCGGTACGCCAAATTGGCAGACAAACTACCAAGGCAAATAGCACTAACTGGCCCAGTCCGTTGATTAGACCTATTTCAGAAAATGCAGAGCTATAGAGAATCAGGGCCCATCCCAGTAGGAATGGATACAGAGGGCGGAAGTATTTCATAGGGTAAAATCTTTTCTATTTTTATCGACGTCGATAGCAGTATCGACCTAGGTAGGCAGTATATCTCTAGTCGTTATTGTTTGTTTTTTTAAAATTTTATTGGCTCTCAACAAACCGTGAATCTGGCGTGCCGACAACAGTGGTTTGAAATATAAAAATATTGCCCGCCTCTGGCTCAGCTAACAGCGCCGACTTACCCAACCCCTGAGTTGCACTGGTAATAAAGAGTCTATCCAGCTGCGGCCCACCAAAGGCAACGCAGGTTGGCTGGCTTACTGGCAGCGGCAGCACAAAATCAATTTCCCCTGCAGGACTGTAGCGAACCACCTGACTGGCTCCCCACTGGGCGTTCCAAATATAACCTTCGGAATCTACTGTTGATCCATCGGGAAAGCAGCCTTTTTCGGTGCGCACTAAACAGCGTTGATTGGCGATGGCGCCAGTAGTGGCATCGAAATCGTAGGCATTAATTTGTTGAGACGGGGTATCCGTATGGTACATAACTGTGGAGTCTGGATTCCAGCAGAGGCCATTTGAAATACTTAGCCCGGAGACTTTACTGGTCACCTCTAACTGCCTATCTAAGCAGTACAGAGCACCGCGTCCCCGGTCACCAGACTCAACCATGCTGCCTGCCCAAAAGCGCCCCTGTCGATCGGCGCGGCCGTCGTTGAGTCGGGTACCCGGATTATCCTGCTCAATTTTTTTCACCCATTGCAGGTCGGTCATCTGAGAGTTGTGAGGATTAAAATAGGCAAAGCCACTGGCAAAACCGCAGATCAAATAATCGCTGTCGGCGACTAAGGCAAAGGACCCTAGACGCTCAGGAGTGGTCCAGTGATCGAGCTGTTTTTCGGCGGGGTCATAGCGATAGAGTTTGTAGCCGTCAATATCAGTCCACCAAGCAGCGGCACCTATGGCATCCCAGATCACGCCCTCTCCCAATGTGTTTTTAACCTCGAGAGTTTCAATTAATGTTGCTGTGACCATTGTGTTTTAACCTTCCCTTCTCGCTTAAGGTGCACAGTCTAAAGTGCTGTCTAAAGTGCTGTCTTAAGTGCAGTCACCACAGCCAGTGCCCGCTGGTAGACCTGCTCGGCGCTATCACCGGGTTTATAAATCTCAGAGCCAATACCAAAGCCATCAGCACCCATACTCAGCCAAGCAGCTGCCGAGTCTGCACCCACGCCACCCACTGCCAGGACTTTACAATCCATCGGCAATACCGCGCTGGCCCCTTTAATATGTTCCGGGCCATAGGTTGCCGCGGGGAATAGTTTTAAATAGCGCGCTCCCGCCTGATAGGCGACCAAGGCTTCGGTGACGGTTGCCCAACCGGGCATGGGCACCATGCCCAGGGCAAGACTGCGGGCGATTACGGCGGGATTGGTATTGGGGCTGACGGCAATTTGACCGCCAGCAGCGGCAACGCCCTCAGCATCGGCTTCAGTCAATACAGTACCTGCGCCGATGACACAGCGATCGCCCAGGGCCTCGGCTAAGTTTTTTATGCTCGCCAGTGGCTCTGGAGAATTTAACGGGACTTCAATAATGCCGATACCAGCACGGTAGAGAGACTCTCCAATAGCCACTACTTCCTCTGGTTTTACGCCACGCAAAATGGCTATCACAGGCATTTTGGCAAACCAGTTTTCGAGCTTTTCGTTCATAGCACTATGTCTCTTGAGAGTTTCACAAAGAGTTGTGGAGAGAGGGTTGAACTGAGGGTTGAACTGAGGGTTGAAGAGCCTCGTAAACAGCCTGATAACCAGAGATAGCAATCTGAGTTGCGTCTCGCAGTTCGGCTTTGATACCCACAGATTCCAACGCAAGTTGGTAACAGCGACTCAGGGCTGAATCTCCAATTAGGTCAACAGATGCAATTCCGTCAATTTGCTTTTCCATGAGCTTTTTCATAAGAGTAAGGGAGCCAACCACATCAGAGCCGATCAATAGACCGGACAAATAAGAGGAGGCATGAGACTCCGACAATTCACCCAAGACCTGGCGGCTGCGAGTGGCAAATAACGCCTGTAGCAACTGCCCCGATTCTAATGTTGTCGCGACTTTAACTCCCTGCAGAAAAACATCTTCTGAGAACTCCGCAGAGTCCGGATTGGCAATCAACACACTGTGATTTTGTAATAGGGAATAGAGCTCGCCAGTCAGTGCGGTAACGAATGTCTCAATTTTGCCATCCTGCACCAGAGCCCATTTGTTATGGGTGCCTGGCAACACAACTAGCTGCACCGTTTGCCGTTTGAGATCAGCAACTCTCATCCAACCCAACAGCTGCAATTCTTCCCCACGCATCAGGTCGGGAGTGCCCAGAGGGTTGAGGGTTTTTAATCCGGAAATAATCGAAAACTCTATACCACGAGCATTAAACACTGTGCGGCCGCTTACGATCTGTTCTGCACTAGCGGGGCACTCTATATAGGGAGCCGCCTGCCAGCCAATGTTGGAACCTACCATGCCCGAAAGGATCACCGGCATAGAGCCATGTTTCTCAAACCAACCGTCGGCTAAATTAAAAAATATCGGTTCGAAATTATCCTCGACCTGTGCCACTCCCGGCCCCATCTGAGTCGCTAAAATAGTTAGCGGTTGGCTGGGTTTGTGCTGACACAGATAGAGCCGCAAATTAGTCGTGCCCCAGTCCCCGGCAATAAACAATGAGTCAGTCATGGCTTTAGGTCCTGCCACCGTCAATGGTAAAACTCTGTCCGGTAATCATACGGCTGTCGTCTGCCGCCAAAAATAAGGCTAAGCTGGCAACCTCTTCCGGCAACAGTCGCTGCTTCAATGAAACCTGTTCCATCCAGTCCGCTTCCGCCTCTGGTGTCAGCCAGGTATCGAGTTGGCGCTGGGTAACCACCCAGCCGGGTAAAATCGCATTGACCCGAATATCCGCGTCCCCATAGTCCGCTGCTAAGGCTTTACTTAGACCAACAATGCCCGCCTTGGCCGCGACATAGCCAGGCATATTACTCGGCCCCAGCAGTGCATTAATAGAACTAAAATTGATAATTGAGCCGCCCTGTTTCTTCGCTTCACTGTTAGCCTCGCCCATAAGCTCAGCGGCAACCTGAGCGGCGAAAAATGTCGCATCCAGATTAATCGCCATGCAGTCACGCCAGCTCTGGGGGGTAACTTCTTTGGGAGAATGACGACGATCATTGGCGGCATTATTAACCAGTGCCTGCAGTGGCCCGAGATCATTAACAGCCTGTTTTATAGAATTCTGCAATGCTGGCACATCAGTCACATCCACCTGTTGAAACCAGGGACGGGTTCCGGTTTCTGATTCAAGGCGATCGCAGAGGCTTTCGGCAGCGGTGGAATCCAGATCGACAAAAGCCACCTGCGAATGCTGCCGAGCAAATGCTTCTACCATAGCAGCGCCAATACCTGTGGCACCGCCAGTAATAAATACACAGCGCCCCGCGAGACTCGGGTAATTTGCACATTCGCCCATTGGACGACCTCTTATAATGATGGAAGGATTACTATTTTCGCCAGCTGGCGCCGACGTGGCCTGTTTAGCGGCCTTTTTGTGCTTTAATATGGCATAACCTTAACGTGATTCGTCGGCAACAACAACGCTGATAAAAACCACGATAATAAAAACAATAAAAGGGGAACAGCTTGTCGATTAAATGGCTGCGGATTGCCGTATTTAGCGCATTGGCTCTCGTAAGTAGCATCACCACTAGTGCGGAGAACAGTGCCCACAGCGACAAAATAAAGAGCGCCGAGCAACTTTATACCAACCAACCTCCAGTGACGCCAGAACTCGCTTTCCCCGGCACCTATGCTGTGGGCGTGGCCACTATCACCGCGACTGATCCCGAGCGTTTAAATACCGCTAATTTTATTCTCAATACTGAGCGTCAGCTGGTATTAGAAGTTTGGTATCCAGCGGTTCTGCCAGAGCAAGAGTCCAAACTAGCCACCTACAAAAATGTCACCCGCCTGCAAAATCCCTTCGAACTTCAAGGCGAGGCTTATCGCGATGCGCCGGCACTCAGCGAAGGCAGTTTTCCGCTGATCCTTTTATCCCATGGCTTTACCGGCTATCGCACGCAGATGTTTTATCTGGGTGAGCATTTGGCCAGTCATGGCTATGTAGTGGTGGGTATAGATCATACCGGCTCCACCAATGCTGATATAAAAGAGACAGAGGATCGACCTGCAGGCTTTACTGACACGCTCTACAATCGCGCTCGGGATCAGCAGTTCTTACTGGATTATTTTGCCGATCAAACATCCCCAGTAGAAGCCATTGTCGACACAGATAGAGCCGCGATTATTGGGCACTCTATGGGCGGTTTTGGCGCCATCAATACTATCGGTGGCTGCTATGCCTTCGAATCAGAGTTTTTCAAACAGCTCGGGGTTCCCACTCCCATTGCCATGGTTCTGCCCTTCGCCCTAAATTCCTGCTTTGGCGGTCGTGAGCAGCTCGACTCTCGCTGGAAAGCCGTGCAACTACTCGCACCCTGGGGCGGTGAAGCCAGTGTTCACGATATTGAGGCTATGGCAACAATTACTGTACCAAGCTTCTATCTGGCTGGTGATCAGGACAATACCTCGGGATTTGAGAATGGTATCAAGCGTCTCCATGAGCGTACTGGTTCTAAGCATAATTACCTGCTGGTGTTTGAAAATGCACGCCACAATATCGGCCCCCATCCGGCGCCAAAGGCGTCCTTTGCTACAGACTTTGAACTGGGCCATTACTTTGATCCAGTTTGGGACACTGAGACTATCAACAGAGTGGTCGAGCATATGAGCCTGGCATTTCTGGACTGTCATGTGAAAACAGATCCTGCTAGCTGCGCCTATCTGCCAACTCGCGAGAGCAGTGAGCAATATAAAGGCGCTGATTATCAGTTCCGCGATCCCTGGAAAGGCTTCAAACACCTCTGGGCCAGCGGTCTGAAGTTTTATAAAAAATAATAAAAGGCACTACTTATTAAGGGCTAATCAATATGTTCGGAGTCTGCTACTACCCAGAGCACTGGCCTGAGTCCCAGTGGAACGACGATGCCAAAATGATGGCCGACCTGGGCCTGACCTATGTCCGTATAGGCGAGTTTGCCTGGTCGCGTCTGGAACCTAATCCGGGAGAATATGATTTTGCCTGGCTGGATAAGTCCGTGGCCACATTGGCCAGTGCCGGTCTAAAAGTCGTGATGGGCACTCCCACTGCCACACCGCCCAAATGGCTGATCGATCAGTATCCAGAAATATTACCTGTAGACCCAGACACCGGACGCACCCGCGGTTTTGGCTCGCGCCGTCACTATGATTTCTCAAGCCCGATCTATCTGCGTGAATCACTGCGCATCACCGAAGCTCTGGCACGGCGTTACGGCAATAATGATGCCGTAGTCGGCTGGCAAACAGACAACGAACTCTGCTGTCACGACACGGCGCTAAGTGGTTCCGAGCTTGCCGGGCAAGCGTTTCAAGACTGGTGTCGCCGACGCTATGGCAACATCCATAAGCTCAATACAGATTGGGGCAACGTGTTCTGGTCCATGGAGTATCGGGACTTTACTGAAATCGACCTACCCATAGGTGCTGTAACGGAAACCAGCCCAGCTCACCGCCTAGCCTATCGACGCTTCTCCTCGGATCAGGTGATCAACTATCACAACCCTATGGTTGAGATGATTCGTCTGCACGCACCGGGAAAGTTTATTACCCATAACTTTATTCCCATGAATGAAACGGCAGTGGATAACTTTGCCCTGGCCGCAGGATTAGATTTCACCAGTTACGATAACTATCCTTTAGGCCGCACCGACCTGTTACTGACAGATGCCCCCACAGAAGAACTACGCCGCTATATGCGCACTGGTCATCCGGACTTTGCTACCTATTACCACGACCAAACTCGCGGGCTGTTAAATCGCGGATTCTGGGTGATGGAACAACAGCCAGGGCCGGTTAACTGGGCCAATAATAACCCTCGCCCTGCCCCTGGCATGATTCGTTTCTGGACTTTGGAAGCCTTTGCCCACGGTGCCGAT
>CAJQJT010000128.1 GCA_905478725.1 uncultured Pseudomonadales bacterium | reverse complement strand
CGCCAGTATCGCCACCGCCAGTATCGCCACCGCCAGTATCGCCACCGCCAGTATCGTCATCATCTAGAGCACTGGCCACAACCGCCGCACCCACTACACCAACCACTACCGCTGTAGAAATTGACATTCCCGCAACTGTTCCTGCCTTATCACCGCCTTTAGCTTCAACCTCAGACTCAGCTTCAGACACAGCACCAGAAGTTTCCTCACCAAAGCTTACTGGTGCAAACAAAATGGCAGAGAGAAATAACGTTAATTTTTTCTTGGCAAACATAATTTTAATTCCATTGTATAAAAGATTCCAAAACCGCAGCAGTCACTGATCGTGCCTAATTCCTTGCGTCAAGACTAGATAAAAGCCTTAATTTCCCAATTATTAGACGCAACGACGCTAGCAAAGCGCTGTCGATAAATTCTTAATGTTACGCCGAGGAATTGTATTGAATCGAGAATAGAATGTCACGTCGAATTTGCAATATCCTAAAAATTAGTCTACGCCTAAAGCTTCTATCAATTTTCTACCTCCTAATTTCTTCACTGCAAGCCGCACTGGCTCTGACTGTAGCAGACTTTTATCAAAGCAGTGATAACGCATCAAGCGGTAGGGTTTTTCTATGGTTTTTTGCCCTGGCGGCTGGGTTCTGGACTTTATGTAATAAAAGTCAAGTGCCTGGAGCTGGTCAGGCCCTGAGCGATGATTATTCCAGTCACGACATATCCAGGCACCATAATCAGCGCGGTATTTTGAATAACGCTTAAGCCAGAGGCGGCTTAGATACTTGCGCCAACGATAGTTTTTAAACTGGCCTGCAAAGCTATTTGGTCGCTCTGCCACTGGGGCTTGCAATATCTCCGCATCAGCCGCTATTAATCGGCCATCGGCCAGAATACCGGGAGCAATAAACCAACCATCATTCTTTTGAGGCCAAGGAGCAAACATAGCCCAGTGCTGGTCCAGACGAAGACCGCGGTACCATGGGGCAAAAAACTCTGGAGCTGGCACCCTATAGTCAGCAGCAATGCCAGTATCCACACCATGTATGGGATTCCATTGTTTGATGGATGAAATATTCTGCCAAAATAATAGCGCAGCAATAACGCCAGCGCAGATTGAGCCTAATATGCCAATACGAGGGTACTGGTTACGCCAGGGTAGACATATAGCAGTGATCCGACCAAAACCGTAGCGCTGCGCCCCGATCCAGTTATAAATGCGATCTCCGAACCCACCGCATCCTCGCAATAGCCTCGAAATCCAGCCAAATCTTGGGCTGGATTGCACAACATAAACCAAAGCATCCCAACGCAATCGTTGACGGCCCTGCTCGTCAATCACGACCCAGCTATTCTCGCGCTCCAGCACCGGGCCAATAGTCTTATCATCCTGAGCCGCCGAAATCTCTGCTCTAGATAAGCCCAATATATAGCGCAATAGATAACAGGTTTTCTCACAAAATGAGCAATCCTTGTCAAAATACATCTGTATTGCAGGACCTGAACGCTTGGAAGCGCCCCAGAGTGCATCCATCACCGCTGAAGGCAGCAGTGCACATAACGAGATAATAGAAATATAGGGGAACAGCCCGATACGCAAATTAAAGATAAAGCCTATTTCCAGGGCGATCAAGGCCAGAAGCGCCAAAGTTCTGAACCCGACAAACCACAGTGGTACCAGCGCCAGGATTGGGGCCAATAGCTCAAGCCACCATACATAATGGGTTAGTAGCTGAGTAAAACCATGCCATTCCCGCCAGAAAGGTGCCAAAGCAAAGGCAAACTGATCATTGTGCATAGCATAATAAATGGCAGTGCCATCCTTGACCCATTCATCGCCGGTCTTAAGAAGGGCAGAAAAAAAGTAAACCGACAAAACCTGTAATACCAAAGCGACACTGGATGCACTGAAATAGTAATCAGAAGACCTTGGTTTTTGCACCATGGCGGAATCAATGGATGCTCGCTCTCCCCAGGACAAGAAACAGCCCCAGAATAACAGCAATAGCAAAAGATTATCCCCGCCCTGCAGAAGCATTGGGTTGCGATTGTGAAGGGACAACAACAGTATAAAGCTTGCTATAGAGGCTATACGCGTGCGCACCCCAAGTGTCAGCATAACGGCAACTAATGCCGCCAGAACCATCACTGTGCCTGCCCATAGCGCGCTGCCATTTAACCAATAGATTGACCAGCGCCATGGTGAGCTGTAATCCATTGATCGCTCTCGCGATAAAACTCCGCTGTCAGTTAGCCACACCACCAAATCTGGCGCACGGATTGCAAGATCTGACAACAATAGCAGACCTACGCCAATGCGCAGTAACGCCAGCGCCCGCAGATCGAGAGCAAAAGGATTACTTAACAATCGATGCTGTGCCCACATAGCCTATCAACCCCAAACTCTATTCATGAAATATTTTAGGGGTTTTTTTGGGGAATTAGTACAGGAAGCTGTAATTGTAGTGTATTTATTAGTCAAACCTATGGGTCAAAGTGGCCCCCAAGCTCAACTTGCCATCTTGGCGGCCAAATTCATCGATCCCTTCAGTAGAATAACAGCCTTCTATTTCAGCCTCTCCCCAAAGAAATGAACGCCGGAACTTGATCGTCAGCAGATTAATCTCCCCACCTCTGGTACTAATGCTATGCTGTGACGGCAAGGCGTTAATACTATCCATATTGATATCACCGAACGAATATCGAACTTCCATTACGTCACCATTACTCAGTAAACCCAATATACCAAGACTGGCCACTTTAGAGTCATTATCCCAGGTAGCCCCTACCACCCTGCCCTGATAGCGGTAGCCTGTTTTATAGATACTGTGGTTATATAAAATATTGTACTGCTGAGAAAATGTAAGGGTCGAAGTATTGTCATCCTCAATAAATATCTGGCCGCTAAAAAATGGGCTTGAAATACCTTTTTTTAGGCCATCCTGCCGGGAGCTTCTCGACGGCAGAGCGCCAGACTCATCCTCATTCACAGTCTGCGCATAGATCGTGGTGTTCAGCCTGGGCATATGCCAGCTAACATCAATCGCTGCCAGTTGATTGCCAGGCTCATCCTGCCGGCAGTCAGAGGTCTCACAATTATCTGAAAGCCCGGTGACCAATTCAATAAAATTTTTAAATCCCTGCGGTCTGCCCTCGCCGCCCCATTGGGCGGTGCGACGCAGATTAATTTCTAGCGATCTCCCTGGCCTAAACCCAAGAGTCATACCAACTAATTTAGCCTTATCAATATGTCGCTTATCATCAAGCTGAGCTATAAAAGCACTGGTAGTCCAAGGTCCAAGCCACCTTATAATCGGCAGTTCTGAAGCATCTGAATAGTTTCTTTGCAATGTCAAGCCAGGGGCGGGACGCGCATTGTTACTCAGTATCAGGCTGCTATTCCAACCCGGCCCCCACCACCGCTCTATATTGCCCAGCAGACCAACCCAGTTACCCACCACAAATCCAAAATAGCTGTTGTCATAATGGGTTTGATCTCCATCCCAGGGATGATTGACGCGGGTAATCTCAAGGTTGTAGGCAAAGTGGTCAGTAATATTTCTGCGTCGCAGAGAAATTGACGCTCGATCCCGGGGCTGACCACCGTAGTGACGAAATAATTGTGATTCACTGGCGACTGATAGACGGGCTTCTAAGCGGATACTACCTGTCCGTGTAGCACGCCTACCTGCGGATACCGCACGTCCATAGCTATCCTGCAATTCAGGTAATATCGGATTTTTGTAGGTTTCCAGATTATTAAGAATACCCCCCCACATTAGAGGCCAGGTATTAATAGGCACAGTAATAATACCGGCTTGGGAAAGGCGTTCAATATCAGTTCTGAGCATGGGATGACGAGTGTCTATCCATGGTTCCGCCGCAGTGCCAGCAGATACCGAAACAAACAGCACAGCCAAAATAAATATTTTAATCTTGGCGACCAACAACGTCCTGACTGACAGTCCAGTAGTCATGCCTGCAAAAGTCCCTTTTCCAATCTACAGCTATTTCAGATTGTTTACAGCTGCCGCCCCCAGGGCCAACTGATAGATAATCTGGCTTGCCTCAACCCAAACGGTCAAACTATCCTTGCGATCTATATCCAGAGGCACCACTATCGTATCACCGGGTTCGATACTCATGCGCCTGCGATTAAACCAGCCAGATTTTCTGGGCAGCACCACCGATCCATCAGCCTTAACCACGTAAATACGCCTTTGATCGGCTCGGGAGTTCGTGCCTCCACTCAAATCAATATAGTCACTAATATCCAACTTGTCTCTGAAGAAATGTGCCGTTGGCTGTTGAACTTCACCGTGCACGGCGACCTCTTGCTGGTATTGGGGAACCACTAACATATCACCATCCTTCAACTTCACATCATCCTGAGTGCCTTGAAGCACCTCCGGCAAACTGACCACCAGTCGGCCCAGAGCGGTTGCTGCGCTCAACTCACCCAGCAGGGCTTGGGCGTCAGCCAGCTGACTGGGCTTGCCCTCATTGACCCGCTCAATACTCACAGCTGCAATATCTGTTTTGAGTCGATTCCTAAGCTTTTCAAGTCTTTTTTTCTCCTGGATACGCAATGCTTCGCGAGTAAAAACAGCAGCCTGTGGGTGAGCCAAGCTAGTTAGCCCCCCAGCTCTCTCAATCACCTGCGATAGAGTTTCCCCCCTGGCAAATCTATAGACACTGGGAAACTGAACTTCACCCTCGAGTGTAACTTCAAAACTTTCTTGAAATTCCGGGATAGCTCTGACCGAGACTCTCACGTAAGGACTTAGTCGAGGGTCTGCTTCTGGACTCAGATAGGCCTGCTCAAGATCGAAAATCCCATGGTGGGAGTCAGTTTGCTCGGCCAGACTAAAATCGTAGCGGGATAACTCAACCCCCTGAATGAAGGCATCCTCTGTAAGTCCACCAGCTGCGGCAATCAGCTGAGTTAATGTCATATTTTCGGTTAGTGGATATTCACCGGGAGACTTCACTTTACCGGCAACGATCACAACAGATGCCATAGCTCCAGACCGGGACTGCTGTTTCAACTCAGCGATTAGGCTCTCGACCAGTCCTTGACGCTCGTCATTAAGGGAAAAGATCTGTAACTGATCTCGGGGATATAAAACCACATCAGCTTGACTACCTGTATCAGCCAACGCAGCTCCCAGATTCACAAATACGGGTATCAGCTGACCCACAGGCGGCATCTCTCGACGGATAAGCGCAAAATCCAAAGCAACACTAGGCATGAGATGTTTAATATCCTTGACAATATCCGACACCCTCAGATTGGATTGCCAAAGAAAATCACATGGATAGTGCACATGACCTCGCATTGAAACAAACAGCTCTTTATGCTCTGCCACAGCACTAATATTTAGCAAATCACCGTTTTGCACTGGCAACTGACTGCCTTCTCTGGAGCTCAAATCGACATCAAGAACGGTCATAAACCCAGAGTCACCCACACGGCTAATAGAAGCGCCCTGCACATAGGCTTTAGGCAAAGCGCCTCCGGCAAGTTCTAACAACTGTTTGGCAGTGATTTCGTCTTTTAACTCGTAGATAGCGGGCCGACGCACTTCCCCGTCAACAGAGGCAGTTTTTTTGACACTGGGAATATGGATAACATCACCAGACTGCAGGCGCTTGTCATCAGAGGTATCACCCTCTATCAGCAGGTCATAGAGGTCGAGGTGAGCAATCACTTTGCCGCCCCTTTTAAGTCTGATACCACGCAGTGAAGCTATATCACTGAGACCCCCGCTAACAAACAGCGCGTTGGTAATAGTTGAGAGGGATGAGACAGTATAGGAGCCCGGTTTGTATGCCTCACCCAGAATAAATACCTGTATTGACCGCAACTCGCCTAGGGTGATACTTGCCTGGACCCCCAGCATCTGCTCAGCAATGCGATGCTGGAGCATCATTTTGACATCGGCAAAGCTCATACCTGCCACAACGATAGGTCCTAGGCCAGGGAAATCGATAGCACCGTTACGGCCAACCATCAAAGAGTAAGAGGCATTGTGGCTTCCAAAAAGCAGCACTTCGAGATTATCCCTAGGGCCCAACAGATAGTCCGGCGAAACCGGAATACGAGATGCGGGCTCAAAAGTTGTAGGCTCGCCGGCAAACAAATCATAGCCAAAAGGCTTTAGCTGATCACCAGCAAATCTGCTCTGCCTCTGTTCCGATCGAGCTTCGTCTTCTGCGGTACGTTTTTCCTCCAGAGGATCCCTATCTTGTTCGACGATATCCCCGTTGCGGCCCATTGTCTTGCGCGGCACCACCAGAGCCTCTGAAGCAGTCAAACTGCCTCCCTTGTCATGCATTGTTTCCAAGGTTTTGCACAATTTTTCAATACCATAGCCAGTAGCGGCGGCCAGCGCTTTTTCTTGAGTAGTCAGCTCAGCACACATAGCTCGAGCCTCACTCAGCCCCTCAGAGATATCCTTCTCAGCTTTACTCTGTACTCTGTGCCGATGCACCATTACTGAAAATGACAAGACTAACAACAGTACACCAAAACCAGTAATTACCCCGGTTACTGCGGTTTAATTTGTAAGATAAGGCGGCGTGGTACTTGCCTGACATGCACTACTCCCTGTTGTTGCTCCCGACATCTATACACGATTTGTTGTACATCAATCTAGCGCTTGAACTCGATACCGTTCATGCTTATTACCGAAAGCCCCCAATTAGCTAGCCTTTGCCCTATCAAGCTTATGTAGGCTAGCGAGTGACATAACAGCTTTGACCGGCTGATTTAGAAAATTAATCAGGACAATGGCGCGGCTATCACCGTCTGGTTGAGTAAACACCGCATTGAGCCCGCGGAAGGGCCCATCGAGAATTTCCAGATTGTCGCCAGCCGTTAATGCACCCGCTATACCCTTTCCGATCTGTTCAAAATCACGCTGCATCAAACTGGCTATCAAGTCCTCTGGCACCCGCACCGGTACACCAGCAGTTGATACGAAATGGCTTACCCCGCGGGTCGAGCACACAGTTGTCGCAGACACTCTATTGTGATCAAAATTAACGAATAAGTAACCGGGAAACAGAGCCTCACTTACTACAACCCTGCGGCCCCGGGATAGCTTTTCAATCATGATGCTTGGGCAAAAGGAGCCAATTCCCTGCCGCTCTAGATTTTCGATTGCACAACTTTCCTGTCGCGACTTCGTCTGGATTAGAAACCAAGTCTCCACTCTCACACTCCAATGTGTTCAACAGATTTTCAGCAGGTGTTCTATTTCAACTGTGCAAATTCATACAGATTCCAGCAGTGAGAGCAGCTCTGACTCTCGTCTGGCCAACAGGCTTTTATCACCTTTGGTTTCCACATTAAGTCTAACCACAGGCTCTGTATTACTCATACGCAAGTTAAACCGCCAATCAGGGAATTCCATGGAAATTCCGTCAGTAATATCTACTAGTATAGACTGTGCTTCGTAGTGCTGACGGACTCTTTCTATGGCAGCCGCTGGGTCAGAGATTGCACGATTAATCTCCCCTGGGGACGGGTAGG
>CAJQJT010000127.1 GCA_905478725.1 uncultured Pseudomonadales bacterium | reverse complement strand
CCGACTTTAATCACCGGAATTGGCACCGAAAAAGCAGGCATAATTATTTGTTGCAGTTGGTTTTCTGGTGATATTTTAAAGACGGTACGCAGGTTTTCATGACGTTGAATAACTAGGTCAATAATTTCTTTTAGTGCAACAATATCTAATTGCCCACAAACCATTACCTCGAGTTGCTCATTATAGCTATAGGGGGGGTGCAGCATTTCACATTGATACCAAAGGCGCTGCTGACCGGATGTGGCTGGTGCAATTTTCACGGCTGTCTTGATCGAAGTATTAACTGCGGTGGTAGTTACTGCAGCGGCCACTGGTGTTGTCGGTGTTGGCTGAATTTTCATTTACCTTCTCTGGTTTTTTACGTTGGTTAGCTACTTGTATTGTCTTGCGTATAGGGATAGTAGAAAGCTCAGTTTTCACCAACAAACCTTATCTTCAGAATATTTTCAGGAGCAGGAATAAATCGACTGAAAATGTTGCTCGAATAGACCCCATATATTGATTGTTTGAAAATCGCGGATTCATAGACTTAGGCTCACACCGAAACCATAAGCCGAGGATTTTGTGAACAATTTAAAAAACTATCTAAAAAAATCGAGGGTTACCTACCCTGAAAAAGAAGCCCTAAAGGTAGGGGGGAAATCATTTACCTACAAAGATCTTCATCATCTCGCCGGTCAGTTTGCTCGGGGGTTAGATGCATTACAGATAGCGCCGGGATCAAAAATTGCATTCTGGCTACCCAAGTCAGCTGAGGCCTATATCAGTATTTTTGGCAGCGCAGAACACAGCTCAGTATTTATTCCGATTGATATAGCAGCACCAGCCAGCAGAGTGAATTACATTCTCAATGATTCTGGCGCAGATATTTTGATTTGCCGAACCTCGGATTACCGGAAATTACTCGAAGCAAAACGGCATTCCGTCACTCTGGTGATATTGGTGGGTGAGGGGGGTGAGTACGCTGTGTATCCGGCTTGCCGTCATCTCCACTGGTTCGATTTGATCGCTGTTGAAACTCAGACCTGCAGCGCCCCTAAGTGTCTGTTTGACGAGGAGAGTATTGCCTATATTTTTTATACATCGGGGAGTACTGGATTTCCCAAGGGGGCAGCCATTAGTCATAGAGCCGCCTGCACCTTCATTGACTGGGCTGTGGATTGCACTGATTTAACCAGTGCCGATAGAGTCGCTAATCAGGCCTCGTTGAGTTTTGACCTGTCCACCTTTGATCTGTTCGCCACGGTCAGTGCGGGGGCGGCTTTGATCGCTATACCCGACTGGCCGATCAGTTCCGGCTATCCATTTGCTCGCTTTATTCAAGAACAGGGCATCAGTGTTTGGTACTCGGTGCCGACAGTGCTCAATAGGATCGCCGAATCCCAGCGTAAAAGTCCCTTCAATCTCGGCTGCCTGCGAGTGGTTATTTTTGCTGGCGAGGCCTTCGCAAAAAATGATCTGGTAGATTTTCAGCGCTATGTAACAGGGGCAAGACTCTATAACTGGTATGGGGCCACAGAAATTAACTCCTGCATCAGCCACTTGGTTACCCCTGAAAATCTCGCCAGCAATCAGCCTCTACCCATAGGTCTTCCCTGTCCCTTCGCCAGAATAAAGTTGGTGTATGACTCTGACAGCCCTGTGGCTGAGTTGTTTGTAGCCGGTGAATCGCTGATGTCGGGCTATATCAAAAACGGCAAGATTCGGAAAGATGGCTTTGTTCGTGGGCTTGATGAGGATGACCTGTACTACGCCACCGGAGACCTTGTACGCCAAGAAAACGGTTTGTTGATCTATCACAGCAGGCGCGATCACATGATTAAACGCAACGGATATCGCATTGAATTGGGTGAGATTGAAAATAATCTTCTCAGCCACAGTGGTGTAGAAGAGGTTGCCTGCGTTTATGTGGGTAAGGCAATTGTTATCTTTGTCGCGCCCTATGTCAGTTGTCTCAATCTGCTTGAATCAAAACTCCGACTAAAGTTGGCAGAGGCACTGCCCACCTATATGCGGCCGGATAAAATTTTTATTCTCGACAAACTGCCCAAGTCGGTGCGCGGCAAGGTGGATCGCCGTGCGTTAAAGGCCATGTATCTGGATCGGATCGATCAATCTGCCTCTGGCAACGACCAGGAAGAGACTGTTAAAGGGAGTGCCATGCATGAAAAATGTCGATAAATCGACTCTCGAAATTATTCGTCTGCAGATCTGTGAATTGCTACGCACTGACTATGACGAATTGATTAATCGCGCCACCCTCATCAAAGAGGTTCTGGATTCGATGCTATTTGTTGGCCTATTGGTGCGCGTTGAAAAGTATTTCAACATCGAAATTTCTGATGCCACCATCTATGAAAGTGGCCTGCTCAGCATTGGCGATCTGGTTGACTGTATTCATAAACAGCAGCTCATAAATCAAAGCAGCGCAGAGCGCTAAGTAACTTTTTGATCTCGTATTTAAAAGGTATTTCTATTTTCTAACAGGAGAAGTAAATGATCATTCGCAAGCTACAAGATATTACCTGCACAAACCGTGAAGTGAATTGGGGCAATGGCATCAGCCGCCGTTTTTTACTGGAAAAGGACGGTATGGGTTACAGCCTCACGGACACGATTGTCCGTGCCAATACCAGTTCGCTGTTGGAGTACAAAAACCATATGGAAGCCTGTTACTGTATTTCAGGTTCAGGCTTGGTGGTGGAAGCATCCACGGGCAAGTCCTATGAGATCGAAGTTGGAACCATGTATGCGTTAGATCAAAATGACGCTCACTATCTGGTGGCGCAGGACCAAGACCTACGCCTGATCTGTGTCTTTATGCCCGCGCTGGTGGGTCATGAAGTCCACAGTCTGGATGCTGAGGGCGCCTCAGCGTATTAGATTAAGTCGGATCAAGTAGAGGCTGCAGGTATGCGTCCTGCAGCCCATAAAAGTCCCTCAGTCAACAACCGCTTTGGGTTCATCCAAGGCTTTAGAAGTCCTAATCGCCTGGCGCTGATCAAAGCGTTTAGCCGCCTGTTCTGGGGCCGCTGTCAATTTCTGATAGCTGCCTACAGCAGGCATATGCTCTGCCAGCCAAGTATAGATTCGCGCTGAATAATCGAGCATGGCAGGGATGCCCTTAATGCCATGCCCCTCCAATGGATAGTTCACTAAAACCGTTTTAACGCCGTTCTCTAAGAGGGCGTTGTGAAACTGTGTCGCCTCGGCGGCGGGGGTGCAGCGATCCAATGCGCCACAGAGACTCAGTGTGGGTGTAGTGACCTGATGGGCATAGGTGATGGGACTGCGCTGCAAGTATTTACCATCGAGATTCTTGTAGTGATCCTGAAGAAATAGCTCTACATAGTGGGAGATATTAGACAGTAGGTGCTGGCTGACATAGTTGATCATTGGCGCCGAAATTACCGCGCTGGCAAAGCGTTGGTCTTGGCTAATTAGCCAGGCCCCCAGATAGCCGCCATAGCTGTGGCCAATCAGGCCAATTTTCGACGGGTCGGCTAAGCCTTGATCAACCAGGTAGTCCAGGCCTGAGAGACAGTCTTGACTGTCGGCGCCACCGAGATCGCCCAATACTTTGCGGCAATAGTCCTGGCCCCGTCCGGCACTACCTCTGGGGTTGGGCATAAACACAGCATATCCATGCCTTAACAGCATCAGTATATGTAAGCGACGGCCGAGCCAGTGAGGCTGCCACTGCCACACTGGACCACCGTGCATATCCATCACCAAAGGGTGCGGTGCTGAGCCTTTGGGTAGCAGTAGCCAGCCCTGTATATCCAGGCCATCGGCAGCTTGCCAAGTGATTTGTTCAACCTTATGAATCGCTTCCGCCTGTTGTTGATAACCCTGGTCAAAGCTTTTTACTGGATGGTAGAGCCCGCTGCTAATACGGCCTATTTCCGGTGCACGTTTAAAGCCCTCAGCAATAAACAGACAGTCGCCAGCCCTGAGGCTGCAGACTTTTATATAGTGCCCGGCTCCGCTGATTTCACTGCTCTGCCACAGCTCACGGACGGACTCTGAGTTAGAGCGGTCGGTTAAGCGATGGTCGAGGATGACTGTGTCAAAACCACGCTGCCCTGCGCTTAACAGGCGGGTCTCTGAAAGCCATTCAACGGAGGTAATGTCGACATGATTGCTGCTCACCTGACGAGCAGTCTGGGTGTTGATATCAATGGTTATTAAGTCACCGGCGACAACTCCGCGGTCACTGCTAATGGCGGATACCAGAGCCAGGCTTTGACCAGAGGGGGTGGCACAGAGATAGGCAATTTGATCGCTGGGAGTGAAGAGATTCTGAGCTTTTCCTGTACGTGGATGAATATGTTTCAGGGTAGCTGAGTACCAAGCCTCTTCTCCTGGTTGGTCTGAGGTGATGGCGGCGATATTGTTATTGCCACACCACACCGCCTCCCATACATTGATGTCTTGAGTAGGGATTTTGCGCAATTTCCTTGTAGCTATGTCGTAGACCCACAGATGCCGCCAGCGATAGTCTTCATCGCCAGCACTGACCTCAGGCACCCACTCTGGTTGCTGTTCATTGTACTGCTTGCTGGGCACCGCGCCCTGACCGCTGCCTTGATCGGCACCGTGACCGGCCACCGTTAAGAGTATGGATCCACCATCTGGAGACCAACTCAGCTCTTCAACCCAGCCAGCGACGGCTGGGGCTTTGCTAATTAGGTTTTTGCTCAGATTGAGTAGTGTGAGTTGAAAGTTGCCTCCACCATCGCGATCAGAGAGAAAGGCGATGTGCTTGCCGCAGGGGGAATGCATGGGTCTTTTTTCTGGGCATGAATTGGGTGTCAGGGCACTGAGAAATCCGCTCTGCAGGTCTATATGGAAAATGCGCTGAGCTGCGGGTCTGCCCACTCCATTGCCACAGGTGCCGCTAAAAACGGCGCTGCGGCCATCAGGAGAGGTGTTGAGCTGTTGGGCTTCAACTATGCGCTGTGAATGTGCCGGCCAGATGTCTTGATAGAGATGTTGAGCTTCGATAAAGGGTGGGGTTTGGCGAATATCGCGCTGCATAAAGCATCCTTTTTTATGTGAGGCCTGATTGAATCGCTTTGCGCACACTTAGCGGACGCATATCAGTCCATATTTTATCGATTTCGATTAGGCACTCGGATTGGCTGCCGACGAAACCTATACTGTCCCATCCTGCGGGCAATGGGCTGTCGTGAAACCAGTACGAGTACTGCTCCTCTGGATTAACCACAACGCAAAATTTCATCTGGTCGCTGCTCTGAGGCTTGTCATCTGTTTGCTTTGATACTGCCATTGGGAAAACTCCTTTAACCGTAACTACAAGTTGGAGCAGTATGTTAAAGCCTGGTTTTAGAGTTGAGCAAAAGCTATATGAAAGTTATTTGGGTTATATATTTAGATACGTCATCTAGCTTAGTTACCCTATAAGAAAACTCTTATTAATGTGGCCTGTATAGGTTGTCGAAACAGTGGGGCACTAACGGGGCAATAACGCCAAAGTAATAATCTGCTGCTGGTCAATGATGTAGGCTAACTCGAACTGAGTGTTCCTTTGAGGCCTGCTTTCATGGATGCTCTTGTGACGAGAGTCTCGCTCTAAAAATACCTTGTTTGCGCTCACTTTAGAGACAAAACAGGAAGCAGAGAAATCACCAAATCCGGTAATATTTTTATCACTGGGAGACAGGGCTTTAAACAGGCTCTCTTTGGCCGAAAAAATTAATGTTATCAATAGCCCATAGCGTAGCGGCTGCTCTGTTTTACAGTTGAGATCATTGCGGTGGAGTACCCAGGGAGCGATCTCAGTGGCTGATAAATCACTCAACAATGTTTCGCAATCAACACCTATTCCCCAGTAATCTTTGTTCCTTGCAGCAATGGCGATAGCCCGAGAGTGGCTGTGACTAATTGATCCGACAGTGCCTGTTGGCCAATGGGCGCTGCGATCTTTTTGAATCCCTAATTGAATCCCTAATTGAATCTCTAATTGAATCTCTAATTGAATCTCTAATTGAGTGGTTGGGAATCTGGCACTAGCATCAGGCAGTGCGCCGAGGGCATGAATAGCGCAGTAGCGACCGGCCAAATACTCGGCCTGTCTTTTCTTAGACCAGCCTAATGCCTGGGCTGGTTGCTGCACTGCATACTGTTGAAAAGACTCGGTGCCAATTCTTTGCCAGTCAAAGTTACAGCGACAAAAGCTGATTGGGGCTGGAGGCAAATACTCAAACGGCACAGCAAGACAGATATTGGTAAGCAAGGTCTTCCCTGATTCTAAGTGGAGTACCGGTGCAGTCTAAGACAATAACCGGCGCTGGGTTGGAAAAAATGCGGACAATATATGAAGAATATTTTTGTCTCTCTATTGAGGTATAAAACTAGCCTGTAGCGCATGAGGTTGAGTCAGTTCTAAGCATTTAAAGGGGCTCTCGAGCCGCGGCTATGTCATGGCAAGCCTTTGCCATCTATGTACACTCATGTTGGCCGGTAGCCGCGTCTTTTTCTGAATATTGATGAATCAGAGTTGACTGGCATCAAGAATAGAATCGCTCGTATGTGGATGAAATACCCTGCTGCTTTTTAGAGGGCTTTTAGAAAATTTTTGGGGCTCTTATGGGGCTCTTTTCGTTCTTTAGTGAGTGATTATACGGAGGGCACTACCATGCTCAGTAAGTCGGACAACTCCAATATTATCAAGCGTGTGTATCAAAGCTTAAAATGTTCGGTTATTTCCCAGCATTTTATTGCCGGCGAACGCCTCAATATAGAGATCATTGCTGAAGATCTGCGCGTCAGTATCACACCGGTTCGCGAGACATTACTGCGACTGGTTGCCGAGGGCCTGATTATCAATGTGCCGAAGATGGGCTTTTTTATGCGCACATTGTCTGAGGCGGATATTCGCGATCTTTATGAGATGAACCATCTGTTGATAGATTGGTCGATGAATCGGCTGATCGCCGATAAAATTCCTGGGGTAGTGCTTGGCATGCCAGAGTTAGTCGCGCTAAATAAGAAACTTAACCTGGCCCAGAGTCCTTCGGACGAAGTGATCGCTAATTCCTCCGGTGCTATTTTTGAATATTGCGCCAGACGCTCAGGCAATCTCGAAATGGTTACGCGGATAAAAAATATGAATGATCAGCTCCACTATACCCGAGTCTGCGAATCACGAATGAAAACAACGCCAGTTGATGAACTATTAGACATCACCAAAGAGGCTGTTGATGGCAACTACGAAGCGCTGCAAAAGCTGTTTGATGATCAATATAGCCGCAGTCTGATGCTGCTGCCCCATGTTCTACGTCAGCGAATCTTACCGGTGATCGAAGTGGTTGAAGAAACCCCGTTGAATGCTCTCGATAGAGATTCTGATGGCGGGCTGCGCAGAATCCCTAGCCGAGGTCACGTGAACTCTATTTAGGGCACTATGATCGATACTATGGCGCTCGTTTTATAGGCGGGCCTTTCTTGACAACTTTGCAGCGGTGATAAATGATTGCCAATAGTCTATGTATTAGTTCAGTTCACCTTAAACTCCAACAGGTATTCTTATGACGGATTCAGCAGCGCGCACCACCCAAGGACGAGGCCAGCTCTACGGCAGTATTCTGGACACCATCGGCAATACGCCCTGCGTCAGGATCAATACGCTGGCGCCATCCCATGTCAATTTATACGTAAAGGCAGAGTTTTTTAATCCAGCTGGATCGGTCAAGGACCGTCTGGCTATCAGTATTATCGAAGAAGCAGAGCGTAGCGGTGAGCTAAAGCCCGGTCAGACGGTGGTCGAGGCAACCAGCGGTAACACTGGCATTGGCTTGGCAATGGTCTGTGCGGCTAAGGGCTACCCCTTTATTGCCACTATGCCCACCAGTGTCTCCATCGAGCGGCGCAAACTGATGCGCTTCTTGGGAGCCAAGGTGATTTTGACCCCGAAAGCGGAAAAGGCCATGGGCTGTTATCTCAAGGCGACGGAATTGGCTGAGGCCAATGGCTGGTTTTTAGCCCGTCAATTTGAAACTGATGCCAATGCAAAGATTCATGCCAATACCACGGCCCAAGAAATTCTCAATGACTTTAGCGGCAGTAATCTCGATTACTGGGTAACCGGCTATGGCACCGGCGGAACCTTTTCCGGTGTGGCTCAGGTGTTGCGCGAAAAACGCCCGGAGACGCAAATTATTCTCAGTGAGCCGAGCAATGCTCAGTTGATTGACAGCGGAACGCCCCAAGAGCGCACCGCGGATGGATCTCCTTCAGGCAGTCATCCAGCATTCCAGCCGCATATGATTCAGGGGTGGACTCCAGACTTTATTCCCAATGTGCTGCAGCAGTCTATCGATGCCAAGCGCTTTGATCAGTTGGTACCAATCGACGGTGAGGAGGGCATTGCCGCCTCTCGGGCGCTGGCACAAAAAGAAGGTATTTTTACCGGCATTTCCGGTGGCTGCACCTTTGCCGTGGCGCTGAAGCTGGCAGAGGCCGCTAAGCCTGGCAGCGTAATCCTATGCATGCTCCCAGACACCGGTGAGCGCTACCTTTCGTCGCCACTGTTCGAGGGCGTGGCGGAAGAGATGGATGCGGATGAGCTGGCTCTGTCGCTGTCGACACCGAGCTTCCATCTCGACGAATAGCCGTCGCCTGAAACGCTATTTTTGACGTTGCGCAAATGCCTTCAGCTGCTCTTCGGTGGCTGGAGGTTGGTGATTAGCCTTCCACTCACTGTAGGGCATGCCATAGATGGCTTCTCGCGCTTGATCATCGCTGACATCCATATCTCGCTCCTCGGCCGCCGCTAAATACCATTTGCCCAAACAGTTGCGGCAAAATCCCGCCAGTATCATCAGGTCTATATTTTGTACGTCTTTGTTGTTATCCAAGTGTTCTAACAATTTTCTAAAGGTTGCTGCTTCGAGTTCTGTAGTGGCGCTGGTCATAATATCGTCTCTGTCTAAAGGGTGAATTTTTCCCCAGAAGTTTCGCGGAGAACATTGATGTAGAAGAATACTCGGTAGTTTAGCCTCTTTGGGGTTCTAGCGGCAGTGGTACGGAAAATACGCCGAGCGGGGGTCTCTGCGGGTTTAAGCGGATGCGGACATGGTATGCAGGAGTACTGCTGATGTAATATTGAGTAAAACGCAAGGCTACATAGCTAGCCGTATTTAGGCGCGTAAATAAAAAAATATAACTTAAGGGGATAACCGCATGACGCTGAAGAAATTATTACTGATTGGTCTAGTCACTACTTTTACCGCCACCCTGGCTGCCTGTAGCAGCGAAGATCTGGCTGTTACTGACTCGGCTGTCTCTGAAACCGCTGTCTCCGAGGCTGCTATGGCCGAGCTCAGCGCTGCCGCCGTCGATTCAACACCAGGGCTGGCCGATGGCGCCTATGCACTGATCTCGGTGGACGTC
>CAJQJT010000126.1 GCA_905478725.1 uncultured Pseudomonadales bacterium | reverse complement strand
CTTTCCTGTATCCACATAGTCCATGGGCCGCAGATGGAAGTCGACGCCAATGCGTTGGGCAAATTGGGTTAGGCGTGGATCATTTAGCTTTTCTATCAGTTCTGGCTGGCCAATCAGTATCAACTGGAGAAATACATCGCTAGCGATATTGATATTGGAGATTAGGCGCAGCTCTTCTAGGGTTTCTTCTGAGAGATTTTGAGCTTCATCAATTACCAGCAGCACGCGCTTGCCTTCGGCATACTGATCCATTATAAATTCAGTGAATTTGCGCAGCTTTTTAGCACTCTCGGGGCTTGGTTCTTCAAGATCAAAGGCATCTAGGATCCATGACATAAGATTGCCAAATGAGGCGTGGGTGTTGTTGATGACCCCAATGACCACCTCATCGCCCTCTTGGGCGAGCAGGTAGTTAACCAAGGTGGTCTTTCCTGCACCTATATCCCCGGTGATAACGGTAAAGCCGGCCTGGCTGTGGAAGCCATATTCGAGCATCGTCTGGGCGCGTATATGATTTTTACTCAGAAAAAGAAATTCCGGGTCTGGGTTCAGACTAAACGGTTTTTCTTTTAAATTAAAAAATTCTTTGTACATAGATTATTCAATCCCTGAATAGTGTGGTGTCCTATGCCTGAGACGGCATATACCCTGACTCAACAGTTTGTGATTTGTTCACCACAGTGCCGATAATATTGGCGTTCTGCATTGACTGCATAGCTTTGCGAATATCTGCCTCTGAGTTACGCCCCTCTTCGATAACCATCAAAAAGCAGTCGACATGATTGAGGGCTGTGAGCACATCATCCCGAGGTAATATTGCGGGCATATCATAGATAACAATGCGCGATTTATAGCGCTGGGTAAGTTCGTGAAATAACGACACCATGCGTGGACTGGAGATTAGCTCAGAGGAGTTATCGAGACTGCCGCGACCCGGCAGTAACAGCAGGCGGTCGACCCCGGGATTCACCAATAGATCGGCAACTTCTGCATCGCCCTTAAGGTAGTCACTTAAACCCAACTTGGGTTCCACGGCAAAATAGTTACTGATGCCCGGCTGACGTAGGTCCATATCGACGAGTAGTGCGGTGTAGTTCACTTCCATGGCAATGGCTGCTGCAAGGTTGCTGGCGACCAGTGACTTGCCCTCTCCTGGGGATGGGGAGACGATGCCAATGCTGCGCCAATCATGCGCGCGCATCTGTTTAAGGATGGTGGTACGCAGGGTTCTAAATAGCTGAGATCTTGGGTCCTGTACTGAGCGTGATACGACACGATTCTTTTCTAGCTCTTTGTGGCATAGGGGCACCACCTGACTGTCGGTGTAGACAATTTTTTCCAGAGGCGAGCCTTTGCCGACACTGCGCTTGTGCTCTTGACGTTTCTCTCTGGCTTTTTCCAGTGCTCGGTGAATGCGTGACATAAGGTGACCTACAACATGTTAATTTTGGCTAAGATTTTGAACCAGACTATATCTAGGCTGAGCACAAAATAATGGACGATACCGAACATGGCCAATATCAGTAGGCCCGCGAATATAATCAGCCGCTTACGTGAACGGCCTTTCTTGCTGTAATCTTCATCACTTAACATTAGGGGGATTAGGGCCAAGGGCTCTGCACCGGTGATACGGGTGATATCTTTGATGCTTCTAATTGATGGATCAAGCATCTCTGCCAGTAACACTAGTCCGACTGAAACGGCACCGGAGAGAAATAGTCCCATCATCATTAGCTTCGGGCGGTTTGGCTTGACTGATTCCGTAGGCCGCAGAGGCGGCTCAATCAGGGTAAAACTCTCAGCTTTGTTTTCTGACTCAAGTGTTTGTGCCACATCTGCTTCGAACTGTTTAGCACGCAGTTCCTGATATTTACGCTTGGTGCTTTCATAGTCGCGGGTCATATCGTCGTAACTGCGCTGCACTTCGTGGGTACGCGAAACTCGGGCGTGATATTGCTTTACTTCGGCCTGCATTTTGACGCGATCCAAGTTGGTTCGCGCCAGCTCTTTTTCGGTGACATCGATTTTTATTTTTATCTGTCGATAGAGTGGGTTGGAAATTTCACTCATGTCTTGCTCAGGCTGAAATAGAGAGTCGGCAGCGACCTCTTTTTTTAACCCTTCAATCTCCCGAGTCAAACGCTTTATATCTGGGTGTGACTCTGAATACTTGTTCTCAAGGCTGTTTAATTCACCCTGTAACTGGGCTAATCGAACCTGACTACTCAGAGTAGTGACTCCGTCGTTACTGGCCACGTAAGGGTCCATACTCGCCAGCTCGAGGCTTAGGTAATGAACCTGGTCATTGAGTCGGATGGCTTCGGATTGATGGGCTCTGATTTTCTCTTCGAGATTGGTGATCATCGAGAGATTAAATTGCAGCAGCTCTGGCAGGCTGTCACCAAATTCAAGCTTAAAGTCGGCTATTTGCTCTTCAAGGGTCTGCACGGTTTTTTGCATTTTGTTCGCTTCGTCGCTAAGGAAGCTGGCCGTGTCTGCCGCTTTACCGGTTCTGGTTTTAACGTTTTCATCAAGGAACATGGTGACCAATTCATTGGCCACTTTTTGTGCAATGTCTGGTGACTCATCCATAAAGGATACTTTGAAAGCGATGCTGGCGCGCTGTGCGCGGCCGTTGCGAGGGTCAATGACATTGGCGTTGATCATTTCAACACTGACGGCGCTGCGGAATTTTTCCACCAATAAAGAGATAGTGCTGCCCTCTCTCTCGTTCTCATAGACCTTGTACTTATCTAAGGTTTCAAGAATCCGCGAACTGGTGAGAATGCGCTGTTTGATGACTTGTATTTGCTGCTCGGCATAGCTAGTCACAGTCGAACGTACCAAGTCTTGGGGAATTTCCTGACTTTCGATCAGAATAACGCCTTCAGACTGATAGATTGGCGGAAGCAGAAATGCAATTGTGGTACTCAGGGCCAGCAGTAGGGGAAACGCGATAATAATATAGCGTTTGCGTCTGCGCAGCATATCCCAATAATCGAGTAGCGACTTTTCAGTTTCATCCATGTGGGTACAACGTCCTTTTTATCGATTTCTTATTATTAAAAGCTATAGCGCAAGCCGAGCTTTACTCGGTTTGACTCGACCTTATTGGCCGTGGACTGTCGGTCATAGCTTCTGAAGACATAGGAGGTCTGGAGCTGCAATTTTTCCGTCAGCCGATAATTGTAGAAAGGCGACACTGTTATTGTCTCGCGGTTTTCGGATTCTAAATCTGTATCATGCCAATAAATGTTAATGCCGCTAGCACTGCGCCCGCTAAACTGGTGTTCGTAATGCAGGGCAATACTGTCTCGCTCTTCCACCAGTCCCTGACTTGAAGGGTAAAGTCCTCGCGATAGATTGAATGAGAAGACGTCTTTTTCGTAGCTGTAACTGACACCTAGCTTCACTAATGCACCTGTGGT
>CAJQJT010000125.1 GCA_905478725.1 uncultured Pseudomonadales bacterium | reverse complement strand
CTGCGGTGCCGGTGGCAACGCCCTCGGTTTTGTCATGGAGTTCGACCGCCTGGACTTTTTGCCCGCAGTGGAAATGCTGGCGCGCAATGCAGGTCTAGAAATTCCCCGGGAAGCAGCTCAAGACCCTGGGATCAGCAAACAGAAAGACAGCCTCTATTCGATACTCTCTGAGTCCGATCTCTATTTTCGCCAACAGCTGCGCAAGCATGCCGGTGCCGCCACTGCCGTTGACTACCTCAAGGCCCGCGGCCTCAGCGGACAGGTCGCCAAACAGTACGGCGTCGGCTATGCCCCGCCGGGTTGGGACAATCTATTAAAAGCAGTCGGCAGCGACGAACAGCGCACTGGACTGCTCCATGAATCCGGCATGTTGGTGGTCAAGCCTGAAGAAAAAAAGCAGTATGACTTCTTTCGCCACCGCATCACCTTTCCGATCCGCGACCAGCGCGGTCGCACTGTCGGCTTTGGCGGCCGAGTATTGGATGACAGTAAACCCAAATACCTCAATTCCCCAGAGACCCCGGTGTTTAGCAAGGGCCGTGAACTCTATGGACTCTATGAGGCACGGCAAGCGCTAAAAGAAATCCCCTGCCTGATTATGGTTGAGGGCTATATGGATGTTATCGCCCTGGCCCAGTTCGAGATCAACAATGCCGTGGCCACGTTGGGCACCGCACTAACCGAAAGCCACCTGCAGAAGATTTTCCGCTACACCTCCGAGATCGTATTTTGTTTCGATGGCGATAAAGCCGGCCGCAAAGCCGCAGCCCGAGCACTGGATACTGCGATCCCAGAAATGCGCGATGGCGTCTCTGCAAAATTTCTCTTTCTTCCTGATGGCGAAGATCCAGACACCATGGTGCGCAAGCTCGGCAAACAAGACTTTATGCAGCAGGTGGACCGAGCTCAACCACTCTCCGAGTTTCTCTTTGAACAGTTGAGCGACGGTATAGACAGTAGCACCGCAGATGGCAAAGCGCGCCTGAGTAAAGTCTGCGCTCCACAGATCAATCGTATTCCTCAGGGAGTTTTTCGCCAGCTAATGCTCGAAGAACTCTCTAGCCGCACCGGTATTTCCGCAGAGAATCTGCGCGACTATGTGGCCACACACAAGCCGCCCGCACAGCGTGGCGCAGCTCCCAGCCCAGCATCTCAGTACGGAACTCAGCAAGGACCCCAAGGGGGCAGTCAGAGCGGCCCGCGAACATCCACCAGAGCACCAGTGGAAGAGTTTTACGACGGACCGCCACCGGATGATGTCTATGGCGATGGCGACTATGAGCCCTATCCAGAAACCGTTGCAGTGCGACGCAGTAAGATCCGCCTTTCGCCGATCAAGTTTCTCAGTGCCCTGCTGGTCAACCATCCACAGCTCGCTGAGTATGTTGAAGATGCGGAAATGCTCAGTGTCTCTGCCGACCCAGATATGACATTGTTTCTGAAAATTCTGGCCATTGTGAACAGCGACCCAGCCTGCAGTAAAACCTCGCATATTTTTGCTCGCTGGCAGGCCACTTACTCAGATCAAACTGAATTACAGCTACTCAAAACCCTCGCCGGTAGCGAACTGCACCAGCCGCCAAAAGGCACTGGCCGCGACGATGATCAGGAGTTTTCCGACACTCTGGCTCACGTCACTCGGGACGTCTTTGAAGCCCTACCGGGAGAGCGCAAAGCGAATTTTTTGCTGGCTCTGGAAAGCCTCAACGAGCGCCAAATTAAGCAACTGCTCAAAATTCACATGCAACTGGGCGACGACAATCAATTCCTTGAGCTAAAAAATAAGATAAAACAACGACTTGTGGTCTAAGATAACAAAAATTGGCACGACCAAATAAAGCCCAAATTGGTGCGGACATTGACGATATTTTCGGCTATAATCCTCCGCTATTTTTCAGCCTCTAAACAGTAATTGAGTCCTATGAGCGATACGAGCAAAAAGCAACAATCCGGCATCAAAGACCTTATAGCTAAAGGCCGCGAACAGCGGTATCTAACCTATGCTGAAGTCAATGATCACCTGCCAGAAGATATAGCCGATCCGGAACAGGTCGAAGATATCATCCAGATGATCAACGATATGGGTATTACTGTCTTTGAGACAGCCCCCGATGCAGACACCCTTTCAAGTCTCGCCAGTGACAATACTCCCGACGAAGTCGCCGCAGCAGAAGCCGCAGCAGCTCTAGCGTCAGTAGAATCCGAACAACACCGCACCACCGATCCAGTCCGTATGTATATGCGTGAGATGGGTTCGGTTGAGCTGTTGACTCGTGAAGGCGAAATTGAAATTGCCAAGCGTATCGAAGAAGGCACCCGGGAGCTAATGTCCGCGGTTGCTGACTGGCCGACCACAGTCGCCACTATTATTGCCGAATATGAAAAAGTTGAAGCGGGCGACAAGAAGCTCACGGATATTATCAGCGGTTACCTCAACCCTATGGAGCACGTGCCCTCAGCACTGGCCCAGCAGCAAGCTGCTGAAGCCCTTAAGCTAGAGAATCCAGAAGAGGCAGAGGAAGAGGAAGAAGAAGAGCAGCACGAAGGCGGACTGGATCCAGAAGTCGCGTTCGAACGCTTTGACACTATCCGCAAGCAGCTCAAGAAAACTGACGCCTCTGTGGCCCGTTACGGCCGCAATGGTGAAGCATCGCAAAAAAATCTCGAAGAACTGGCCGAACTGTTCAAGTTCTTAAAACTGACTCCACGTCAGTTTGATCCATTGATTGCCAAGGTACGACTGGCGGTTGAGCGAGTTCGCGGCGAAGAGCGCAAAATCATGCGCCTCTGTATCCGTTTGGGCAAAATGCCGCGCAAGGACTTCATCAAGATGTTCCCCGGCAATGAGTCCAACATGAAGTGGACCACAGAGCTGGCCAAGTCAAAAGAGAGCTGGGCCGAACGTGTTGCCGAACAAGAAGTAGAAATTCTTCGTTCACAGCGCAAACTGGCACAGGTTGAAAAACTTGCCGACATGAACATCGCGCAGATTAAAGATATCAATCGCCGCATGACCATGGGTGAAGCCATGGCCCGTCGCGCCAAGAAAGAAATGGTTGAAGCTAACCTGCGACTGGTTATCAGCTGTATCAGAGTCAGTATCGGCTTCAGGGGCTAGGTATGCTCGGCTTTCTCGGTCTACTAGGTCTGGGTGGTCTGTTTGGATTGGGCGGCGCCTGGATAGCAGTGAGCAAACATCTTCGCGACA
>CAJQJT010000124.1 GCA_905478725.1 uncultured Pseudomonadales bacterium | reverse complement strand
CCCGAGGTATTTTGCAGGGTCATGGAGTCGCCGCCCATCACCCCAAACAAACCAAAGGTCATAGCCAGGGGTACCAGGATTTGCATGCTGGTGACACCAAAGTTACCCAACCCGGCGTTTAGGCCCAGGGCCAAGCCCTGCTGTTTTTTTGGGAAGAAGAAACTGATATTCGACATGGAGGAGGCAAAGTTACCGCCACCGATCCCCGAGAGCAGCGCCAGCAGCTGGAACACCCACAGCGGTGTGTCCTGTGACTGCAAGGCAATACCGGCGCCAAAAGCGGGCACCATCAACAGCGCGGTGGTCAAGAAGATGGTATTGCGACCACCAGCGAGCCGAATAAAAAAACTGCTGGGAATACGTAATGTCGCACCGGTGAGGCCGGCGATGGCCATCAGTGAGAAGAGATCGGATTTGGCAAAGGGGAAGCCGAGGTTGAGCATTTGTACTGTGATCACGCCCCAGTAGAGCCAGACGGCAAAACCGCAGAGTAAACTGGGAATGGAAATCCACAGGTTGCGGTTGGCTACCTGCTTGCCCTGTGCCTGCCAAAAGCGACTGTCCTCAGGGTCCCAGTTGTGGATATCCACCCTGCCCTTATAATTTTCCTTACTGGAATTTTCGTTACTAGGCGTTTCTTTAACTGCCTCTGTCATCACCGTTCTCCTATTTTTTATCTGCCAGCCTCACTGCCGACATTCGCTACATCTCGTTTTTAACGTCACTTTTTAATATTACTTTCTAACTTTACTTTCTAACGTCAGTATCTCTGACCCTACTATCTAGCTCTGACTGCGAGGGTGCAACGATTTGAATGAGTAGCAAAAAAGCCTCGTCAACAGTGCCCAGCTATTCCCATTGAGGTAGTTATTGGCAGAGGACCGCCAAGGTGCTGAAAGAGAATTTTTTAGGGACTACCTACAAAGAGTTATTCGAGGCAAAAGCTGCTCAGGCGGTTCCATGATGCAGGTCAATCAAAGCCATTGGCTCGGTTGTGATTTTATCGTTGCTTCAGCAAAGTGATTTTTAATCTACATTGATAAGCAGAATCACAGGAAAAATGGATAAGGAAGTGTCAATGATCTCAAGCCAAACTAATGCCCATCAAACGAATGTCGATCAATCTCGGCCCGCCACTCTGCTGTTGGTCGACGACCATCCACTATTGCGTAAAGGCCTTATTCAGCTGGTGGACATGGACGACAGTTTGCAGGTGGTGGCCGAGACGGATAATGGCCGCGATGCTCTGACATTGGCGCTCAAGCATGACCCAGACCTGATCCTGCTAGATCTCAACATGCAGGGTATGGATGGTCTAGAGACATTAAAAGCCATGCGCGAGGCACAGATAAGCGCGCGGATTATTATCCTCACCGTGTCCGACAATAACGAAGATGTGGTCTGCGCCATTACCTATGGAGCCGACGGCTATCTGCTCAAGGATATGGAGCCAGAAGATATTCTCAAGAAAATCAAACAAGCGGCGGTGGGCAAAATGGTGATCAGCGAAAAGGTCACCCATATTCTTGCCGGTGCTATTCGCAAAGGCGATAACCAACGCAGCAATATGCTTGCCCGACTCACCAGCCGCGAGCGAGACATTCTTAAGCAGATTGCCAAGGGTTTGAGCAATAAGCTAATCGCTCGGGAACTGAATATCTCTGATGGCACGGTGAAGGTTCACGTGAAACATATCTTGAAAAAGCTCGAGCTGCGCTCACGGGTGGAAGCTGCGGTGTGGATGGTGAACCAAGCTGTTTCTAATCAAGGCAGCTCTAATCAAAATAGCTCTAATCAAAATAGCTCTAGCCAGAACACTGCTAGCCAAAGCGCCGTTGGTCAAAGCACCATTAATCAAAGCACCATTAATCAAAGTACTTTAGCTAAAAAACATGACTGAGCAACTCGCCAAAAGTACCCTGGCAACAGCGCCGAGCTGGAACAACAAACTGATTCAAAGCTACAATGTTTCCGGCCCGCGCTACACTTCTTACCCCACGGCACCGCACCTCAGCGAGGCCTTTTCCGAGTCTCAGTTACTGGCGGCATTGGCGCGCAGCAATCAGCGCGGCGCACCTCTATCCCTGTATTTCCACCTGCCCTTCTGCGATACGGTTTGCTACTTCTGCGCCTGCAATAAAATTGTCACCGCCAACAAAAAACATGCCCATGCCTACCTTCAGCGATTGGATAGGGAGATGGGTATTTGGGCTGAGACTGTAGACCAGCGCCGAGTGGTTGAGCAGCTGCACTGGGGTGGCGGCACGCCGACGTTTATCAGTGATGCAGAAATGCGCCAGCTGATGACCCAGACCCGGAGCCATTTTCAGCTATTGAATGACGACAGTGGTGACTACTCCGTTGAAGTACATCCGGGCCGCATGACATCACAGACCATTGCGGTACTTCGAGAGGTCGGCTTTAACCGCCTGAGTATGGGCATTCAAGATTTTGATCCCATGGTGCAGCGCGCGGTTAACCGCTTTAACAGTTTGAGTCAGGTGAGCAAGCTGATTTCAGCAGCGCGCCATGAGCAGTTTCACTCCATTAGCGTCGACATTATTTATGGCTTGCCACTGCAGACTAGGGAGTCCATGGGCACCACTATTCAGCAGGTAATTGATCTGGCTCCAGATCGGCTGTCGCTATTTAACTATGCCCATATGCCTGAGCTGTTTAAGACTCAGCGTCAAATTGATTCGGGGACACTGCCCTGTGCGCAAGAAAAGCTGATCATGCTGCAACAGTCGATTGAGCTGTTGCTCGCCGCGGGCTATGTCTATATCGGCATGGATCATTTTGCCAAACCCCATGACAGCTTGGTCAAGGCCCAGCTGAAAGGC
>CAJQJT010000123.1 GCA_905478725.1 uncultured Pseudomonadales bacterium | reverse complement strand
AGGGCGGGGATATTGTCTGTCGCCCAGGCCTGTACTTTTTCCGCCAGTTCACGGTGTTGTGGTTCGAAAAAAGGCCAGTTCAGAAAAGTCTTATCGGTCACAGCTTGTCCTCTTAAATAATTTTTTTAAGTATTTCCTAAATAAAATTTTGTCCGTATTAGCGCTTTAGTCGCTTTTAGTCGCCTTTAAAAATCGGCGTTTCTTTATTGACAAAAGCATTGTACGCACGGGTAAAGTCTTCGGTCTGCATACAGATCGCCTGGGCCTGGGCCTCGGCTTCAATAGCCTGATCAACGGACATATTCCATTCCTGATGCAGTTGATTTTTGGTGATGCCGTTGGCGAAGGTAGGACCATTGGCAATCCGCTGTGCAGTTTTCATAGCCTCTTCAAGGGGAGCGTCTGAGATCCGATTAAAGAATCCCCAGCGCTCGCCTTCCTCAGCTTTTAATGAGCGGCCGCTGTAAAGCAAATCACTGGCGCGGCCCTGACCGATAATTCTTGGCAAAATCGCACAGGCACCCATATCGCAACCGGCCAGACCAACACGGTTAAACAGAAAGGCGACACCGGCATCCGGCGAGGCATAACGCAGGTCGCTGCTCATGGCGATAATCGCACCGGCGCCGGCACAGACACCTTCAACAACGCTGATAATCGGCTGGCGGCAGGCGCGCATGGCTTTGACCAGATCCCCGGTCATGCGGGTAAAGGCGAGCAGTTCTTTCATCGACATTTTGGTCAGTGGACCAATGATCTCGTGAACATCACCGCCGGAACAGAAGTTACCGCCAGCACCGCGGATAACAATGGCATTGATATCGCCGGCGTAAACCAGATCGCGAAACAGATCGCGCAATTCCACATAGGATTCAAAAGTCAGCGGGTTTTTGCGCTCGGGACGGTTGAGGGTAATGGTGCCTACGGTGCCATCGGTCTCCCAGAGAAAGTGCGTGGCTTGGTAATCTTTCAGTTCGGTTAATTGCATTCTAGTTTCCTAATTAGTTATGACTGCCCTAATAACGCTTTAATGGCAGTGTTTTTACATCACTTCGCCGCCGCTCACAGATATTGCCTGACCGGTGATTGAGTCACTGCCATCCATACAGAGCCAAACCGTGGTTTCGGCAATTTCCTTTGGAGTAATTAAACGCCCCTGGGGATTGCTGCTGACAAATTGTTTTAGCGCCTGCTCTTCCGTGCGTCCAGTGGTCTCGACAATCTTGGCAACACTGTCGCGGATAATGTCGGTGTCAGTGAAACCGGGACAGATGGCATTGACTGTAATGCCATATTTTGCTGTTTCCAATGCCAGTGACCGGGTTAGACCCAGTACGCCGTGTTTGGCGGTGGAGTAGGCGCTGACATAGGCATAACCCTTTAGAGCAGAGGTGCTGGCAATATTAATAATACGTCCGGACTTGCGCTCACGCATTGGATTAATCACCTGGGAGGTACAGCTAAAGACGCCGTGGAGATTGACGTCGATAATACTCTTCCACTCGTCGATGCCAATCTTATGGAAAGCATTGGTCGGCGCAGCACCGGCACAGTTGACCAGAATGTCTATGGGCCCAAAATGCTTGGTGGCGTCGGCAAAGGCCGTTTCAACACTGTCGTGATTGGTTACATCACAGACAATACAGGCAGACTTTTGATCCTCGGAAAATAGCGCTGCGGTATCCAAAAGCTTTTCATGGCGACGGCCCATGAGGCTCACTTTGACCCCGGCGGCGGCAAATTTCAGGGCGATGGCTGCGCCTATTCCACTGCCAGCGCCGGTGATTACAGCATGTGCATTGTCTAGTTTCATGATCGCTATTGACCTGTCCTTTGGTTATGGGGCTATTTCAATGCGCGCAAATCAGCGGCGGCCTGTTCGGCGGCGCGACGCAGATTGGTGTGCAATTGGCGGAAGCCCATATAGTATTGTTTTTGTTCGTGGACACCGACACCAGTATGGCCACTTTCAGCCGCGGCGCGCAATGTCCAGTTGGGGTCGGCCAGATGAGCGCGACCCAGACAAACCAGGTCTGCCCGTCCCGCAGCAATAATGCTATTCACATGATCCAGCTCGAAGATATTGCCCACTGCCATGGTGGCAATACCGGCTTCATTGCGGATCTGATCCGACAATGGTGTCTGGAACATACGACCTGGCCGTGGTTTCGCCTGGTGAGAGGTCTGACCACTGGACACATCAATAATATCCGCGCCAGCATCGGCAAAGGCTTTGGCCAACTCAACGCAGTCAGCTTCACTGATACCCAGGTCACCCATCCAGTCGTGTGCGGAAATGCGCACGGACATGGGGCGCTCGGCGGGCCAGGCAGCGCGCATGGCGCTGAATACTTCTACTGGATAGCGCAGACGATTTTCCAGGGAACCACCGTATTCATCTTCGCGCTTATTGAGAATGGGTGTAATAAAGGCGGCCAACAGATAACCGTGGGCACCGTGTAATTCCAATAGATCAAAACCGGCGCGAGCTGCGCGGTGGGTGGAATCGACAAACTGCCGCTTGATCTCATCCATATCGGCGCGCGTCATGGCCTTGGGCACAGGGCTGTAACTGTCAAAGGGCTGCTCACTGGCAGACAGTAGCGGCCAGCCATTGGCTTCATCAAGGGGATCGTCGAGGCGATCGCGATGCCAGTCCCAAGGTGCTTTGGTAGAACCTTTGGGGCCTGCGTGACCCAGCTGCATGGCGATCTTGGCCTGAGTGTGACCGTGAACAAAATCGACAATGCGTTTCCAGCTAGCTTCCTGCTCATCATTCCACAGGCCAGTACAGCCCGGGGTGATACGAGCGTCCGCAGAGATGTCAGTCATCTCGGTGAATATGAGTCCGGCGCCGCCTTTTGCCATATTGCCGTAGTGCACCAGGTGCCAGTCATCGGGCAGGCCGTCGGTGGCGCTGTACATTGACATGGGGGAGACCACGACGCGATTTTCCAGTTCTAAGTTACCCAGTTTGTAGGGCAAAAACATTGGCGGAACTGCCTCGTCAAAATTGTCGCCGAGAGAAATTTTAGCCAAGTGTTTTTCCATGCCCTGAAGCCATGTTTCATCGCGCAGTCGCAGATTTTCGTGGCTGACACGCTGGCTTCGGGTGAGCATTGAATAGTTAAACTGCTTGAGATCAAAGGCCTCTAAATAGCGCGGCGTGTTCTCAAACCAGATCATTGCATTGAGTGCGGCGTTCTGTAGCTTTAGGGCTTCCAACTCGCGCTCGTCCTGATAGGCCTGGAGTGCGTCGCGCACCGGCAGGTCGCTGCTCAGGTGCTTGGCCAGAGATATAGCATCTTCCAGGCCGAGCTTGGTGCCAGAACCAATAGAGTAGTGGGCTGTATGGGCGGCATCGCCAATCAGTACCAAACGATCATTTTTAATCCAGTTGCGGCACAGCACTTGGGGGAAGTTAATCCAAGCGGATCCACGAATATGTGCAGAGTTGGTCAGCAGCTCATGACCGCCCAAAGATTTTTCAAAGATCTTGCGGCAGGTCTCGGCGCTCTCGGCATGGGTCATCTTGTCGAAGCCAAAGGCTTCGTAGACATCAGGATTACACTCGACAATAAAGGTCGAGGTATCTTCATCAAACTGATAGGCGTGAGCCCATATCCAGCCGTGCTGGGTCTTTTCAAAGATAAACGTAAAGGCATCGCGAAAGCGTTGCTTGGTGCCGAGCCAGACAAAGTGATTACTGCGCACATCGACAGTGCACTCGAAAGCTTTTAGATCGGAGTTGCGGATTTTTGAGTTGAGACCGTCGGCGGCAACCACTAAATCGGCATCGGCAAAGCGCGTGTCTATATCCTCGACTGTAAACTCACTCTGGAAATGCAGGTTAACCCCAAGCTCTGTGGCTCTGGCATGGAGAATCTGCAGCATGCGCTTGCGTCCAAGACCGATAAAACCATGACCGTCAGAGCGTTCAATCTCGCCATTAACCACGCAGTCGATCATATCCCAATGAATAAACTCACTGGTTAGGCTGCTTGCGCTCACTGGATCATTGAGCGTGAGGTTTTCCACGGTTTGATCTGAAAAAACCACACCCCAACCAAAGGTGTCATCAGGTTTGTTGCGTTCGTAGAGATCTACTTGATGTGACGGATCCTTGAGCTTCATTGAGATCGCCAAGTACAGCCCGGCAGGGCCTCCTCCTAAACATACTATCTTCATTATTTGCCGCCTTTGATATGGTTTTCTCGTGCAGGTAGTCGATCAGAAAAACAGCCTTGAGCTAGTCGATCGGAAACAGTCATGAGCTAGTCGTTAATATAATTGCTGAGCTACTTGTGAAGCCTCTTTTGAGCTTCTGATGATGAATGCTTTTAACGTAAAGATTGATTGCACTATACAGCAAACTATTTTAAACTTAAAACATATTTTTGCAATACTAATATCGCCGTAATCAAGCCTGCTTTTGGTATACTTAGAGCTGACCTAGAAGATACATTTAGAGCTTGAAATAAGGATTTAAAAAATGAGTGCAGAACAGATCGATCACGAAGCGCGATTGGTGGAAGACGACCACCACTCGCTAAAGTTGTGGCTCAGGTTATTGACCTGTTCAAGCCTTGTGGAAAACAACATTCGCGAATCTCTGCGCCAAGAATTTAATACCACTTTGCCGCGTTTTGATTTTATGGCGCAGTTGCAGCGCGAGCCTCAAGGCCTAGTGATGGGCGCGCTGTCGAAGCGCATGATGGTGTCTGGGGGCAATGTCTCAGGCATAGCGACGCAGTTGGTTAAAGACGGCTTAATTAGTCGCGAATCGTTAAAAAATGATCGCCGTACCTTTGTCGTCAAGCTGACGCCGAAGGGGTTGAGAACCTTTAACAAGATGGCGGCCAGGCACGAAGAGTGGGTAATCGAAACCATCGGTCCCCTCGGCAATGACAATATCGAACAGCTAACCAAGTTACTTGGCGAGCTTAAACGCACGACTCTTGCAGCCCATAGTGAGAGTAAACAATAGAGAAAAAATAATGTGGAAGCCAGCGGAACGAATTAAGTACGAAGTTATTGCCACTGACTGGCCTTCCAGAAAAGAAATTTCTCAGTCAAAAATGTTTACACCTCTAGATGTAGGTCCGATGGAATTGCTCCAGCGAACCTGGATCCCGGCCATGGTGCCTTGGCGCTCTAATGAAGAGGGCGAAGTCACCGAAGATGTACTGCAGTGGTATCGCCGTTTTGCTCTGGGTAAACCCGGCGTGCTGGTGGTAGAAGCCACCGGCATACGCGACACACCCAGTGGGCCGCTACTCCGAATAGGTGATGATCGCTACATCGAAGGTCTGCGCAAACTGGCGGATACTGTGCGTGAGGCCAGCGAGGGCAAAACGCGATTGCTGATTCAGCTGATTGATTTTCTGCCCATCCGCCGTCGTCCGGATCCGATTAAATACCTCGAACGTTTTCTCAAAATTACCGATCAGCATCGACAGTACCTTGGTATGGCCGATTGCTCTGATGAGCAGGTGCGTGCCAAGTTGTCCGAGCTCGGGGTTGAAGATCTCGAGGCAGCCCTCAGTGCTAAAGAGTGGGAAGACCGCAGCTTTGGCAGTCGACAGCGAGTCACCGATACCCATATTCCCGAAATAGCCGCATTGCCAGAAACCCTTCCGACACTGTTTGCCAATGCTGCACGCCGGGCAGAGGCAGCCGGATTTGACGGTGTTGAACTGCACTATGCTCACGCTTACACCATGGCCTCATTTTTGTCGGCAACCAATACTCGCAGCGATGGTTATGGCGGCGATGTGCAATCGAGAGTGCGCCTGCCCCTTGAGGTTTTACAGGCAGTGCAGGATGCAACCGACGACGAGTTTACTGTGGGTTGCCGTTTTCTAACTGATGAAATCGTCGCCGATGGCAGCGGTCTTGAAGATGCCTGTTATTTTGCCGAGCGCTTTGCCGAAGCCGGTATGGACTTTTTGTCTCTCTCTCGAGGCGGCAAATTTGACGACGCCAAACAGCCGAAAGTGGGCTGGGCTGCTTACCCTTATACCGGCCGCAGTGGCTACGAATGTATGCCGAGCTTTATCTCCGACAAGCAGGGACCTTTTGGCCGCAATATAGATCCGGTGTCTGAAATGCGGCGCCGCAATCGTGCCAGCGGCTATCAAACACCTTTTGTTGTGGCCGGCGGAATCCACAGTTTTGAGCAGGGCGAGACTGTTCTACAACAAGACCAGGCCGATATTATTGGCTTTGCCCGTCAGGCGTTGGCTGATCCGGACTGGTTTGAAAAGGTCCGCCTTGGCCGTGGCGATGAAGTGCGCCTCTGTCGCTACAGCAATTACTGTGAAGGGCTGGACCAGAAACATAAGCAGGTCACCTGCGAGCTCTGGGATCGAGAGGGTCTAGATCAACCTGGAGTGGTAAAAAGCTTTGATGGCAAGCGTCGTTTAATCGCCCCTGCTTGGAGTGCTGTTTAGTTTTACTAGTGATAGTATCTCCCCCGTGGTTGTATATTGGCCAGTAAAAAAATAAGGGATGCTTATATGAAGGGGAAGAAAGCGCTGCGGGTCAGCCGCATAGTTGTGGGTTTACAGATACTGTTTGTCGCCTCATTTATTGTTGTCTCGCTATTTTATAGTTCGTTTTTTGATTCGTCTGTTAGCGAGACTGCAGATTACGATCTGGTGATTGCCAATGGTCGTGTAATCGACCCGGAAACCCATCTCGACGCACAAAAACATATAGGCATTCGCGACGGTAGTATTGTCGCCATCTCAGACCAACCGCTCAATAGTGAGATCATCATAGACGCCACTGACTTAGTGGTGGCCCCCGGTTTTATCGATGTGCACAGTCACAGCCCCACGGTTCTCGGCCAACATTTTAATGTACTGGACGGCGTTACCACTCAGTTGGATCTCGAAGCCGGCTCCTTTCCTGTAAGCTTTTATGGCGAACATCTTCTTGCTGGCGCAGCGATTAACTACGGTTCCTCTGTGGGCCATTTCGCTGTGCGTATTAAAGTCCTTGAAGGCATAGATCAGCCCTATATTTTTGCCGGTACAAAAACCGTGGTGATGGGCAGCCCGGCCTGGATGCAAGAGGCGACCTTAGAACAGATTGAGCAAATGCGAGTGCTAATACATAAAGGCCTAGACGAAGGTGGTTTGGGTATTGGTGTGCTGCTGGACTATATGACAGAAGCGGTTTCCGATGCTGAACTGGCCATGTTGTTTGAGGTGGCCGCTGCACGAGAGGTACCGATCTATGTTCATGTGCGCCGTGGTTACACCGGTGATCCCGCAGGTCTAATCGAAGTGATTGAATTGGCCAAGAGCACCAAGGCGGCACTGTTTGTCTGCCACATTAGCCACAATGCTATGGGTCGCATTGGCGACTGGCTGGCGATGATCGACGAGGCCAATCAGGCGGGCGCCAATATCACTACCGAGACTTTATCTTACGCTGCTGGCGGCACCAGTATTGGTGCGGATGTATTTCGTCGCCGAGACTGGCAGGCGATTTTTGATATTAGCTACGAAGATGTGCAGTGGGTTGCCACGGGGGAATGGCTGACCAAAGAGAGCTGGGAGAAATATTCAAAAGAGCAGCCCACTGGCGCGGTCAATCATCATTATGTCAAAGAGCAGTGGGTGGAAAGCGCACTGCAGTGGCCGCGTATGATGGTCTCTACAGATGCACTGCCTGCGGTGGATACCCGCATTGCGACCAACCCCAATATAGCCGGTACCTTCTCGCGGCTTCTGGGCCATTATGTGCGCGAGCAAAAGGTGCTCGGTCTGTCAGAAGCCCTGGCCAAGACGAGTCTCTATCAGGCCCAGTGGATGGAGCAGGCGGCGCCACTGTTTAAGCGCAAGGGTCGCATTCAACTTGGAGCCGATGCAGATATTGTGATCTTCGATGCCAAAACCATTGCAGCCAATGCTGATTATGGGGATCCCTATCAGGCATCCACCGGTATTCACCATGTCTTAGTGGGTGGCCAGCATGTGGTCAAAGATACTGTTCATCTCGAACAGGTGTATGCGGGTCAAAAGCTGCTTAATAATTAACGAGCACTCTTTTTTGGGAGCCCTCTTTTCTAGGAGCTCTCTTTTCTAGGAGCTCTCTGCTTTAGGAGCTTTCTAATTTACGAGCTTTCTAATTTCAGAGCTTTCTAATTTCAGAGCTTTCTAATTTCAGAGCTTTCTAATTTAAGAGCTCAACAACTAGATCCCTTTACAGATGCGCGGCACAATGGAGTCGCGCAGATGCATTCCACGAAATTAATACAATCAAGGCTATCTAACAGCCCCAGCCAATGACAATAACGAGAATAATAATATGTCAGAGCGAATTCCCAGAGACAGTGACAACGATTACAGCGAACATATGGCCCAAACCCGACGCGACTTTGCAGTGGAAAAAACCTCCGCCAAATTAGACCATATTGGTCATTACTCTATTGATCCCGCCACCACCGCGGGCAATATCGAAAACTTTATTGGCGTGGCTCAGGTGCCTCTGGGCCTTATCGGACCGCTGTTGGTCAACGGTGAACATGCTCAGGGTGATTTCTATGTGCCCATGGCTACCAGCGAAGGCACATTGATTGCCAGTTACAACAGAGGTGCGCGATTACTCCGCGACTCTGGTGGCGTCAAAGTCACTGTAGTAGATGACGCCATGCAGCGAGCCCCGGTTTTTGTTTTTAACGATGCCCGAGAAGCCCGTGAGTTCGGTACCTGGGTTGAAGAAAATTTTGCTGAGATTGCGGCTCAGGCCGAGACCACTACCTCCTCAGGTAAGCTGCGCAATATCGAACAGTACGCCGCAGCACGTATGCGCTACCTGCGTTTTAACTTCACTACTGGTGATGCCGCTGGCCAAAATATGGTCGGTAAGGCAACCTTCATCGCCTGCGAATGGATCATGAAAACCTACCCAGGCATTCAGCGCTATATGCTCTCCGGTGCCATGGATACGGATAAAAAGCACTCTCAAATCAATACTCTGCACAGTCGTGGCAAGCGCGTTGTTGCAGAAGTGCTGATTCCCGGTGACCTCCTGGAAAAGTCTATGGGAGTCACTGCGGAGGTGTTATTTAAAGCGCGACAGATCAATCAGGTGGGCAGTTTTATGGCCGGTTCATCTAGCACCGGAGCCCATGCCGCCAATGGCATAGCCGCAGTGTTTATCGCCACCGGTCAGGATGCTGCCAACGTGGCTGAGTCGTCGTCGTCGATTATCTTTGCCGATGTTGACGAAGCCGGAAATTATTATTTATCGATTACTCTACCTTCACTGATTGTCGCCACCTACGGCGGCGGAACCGGTCTGCCAACCCAGCAGGAATGTCTCAATATTCTCGACTGCAATGGCACTGGAAAAGTACACAAGCTGGCTGAAATTATTGGTGCCACAGTGCTTGCTGGAGAAGTGTCACTGATGAGTGCAGTACTGGCTGGCGACTGGGTAACCAGTCACGATGCCCTGGGCCGCAATCGCTGATCTATGATGCTTTAAAAAATTCAGCGATTGACAGTGTTTTATTTGCTGGCCAAAAGATGGACACTTTGGTCGGCAAATCCAGCACCTGCCTCGGCGTAAAAATTAAACACCTCATTGACGCCAGCAGAGAGTAATTTTTCTTTCTCATCCTCATAGCGAGCAATGGCTGCTGTCTTGCCTTGAAAACCGGCCAGCTGAATCTGATTCTGAGCCTCCTGAATGTCCAGGAAGTTGGGCATGGCAAACATAATCAATTGAATGCTATCAAAGTTGATATCTGACCAAAAATCCGGATCCTCTGCATCACCATAGATAACATTGCGCCCGGCTTCAGCGTGCGAAACAGCCCGGTTGCGATCCATATCTATACCGCATGCAGTCTTGGCCATTTCATTCTGTAGTATGTCGTAAGCCCCAGTGCCAACACGACCCATTCCGACCACTAAAACAGCTACTTTTCCAGGTTGGTCAAATTGATCCTCGGCCAAGCGTATCGGGTTCTCAAAGTGCTTTAGCTGCGACGTCCAACGCCCATATAGACGATGAGACAGCGTATTCGCCACACTTGAAAAGACAAAGGAGAGCGCCACACTGAGAGCCATAATAACTAGCCACTCTTTACTCAATAGTCCCTGAGTCACGCTAATGGAACAGACAATTAAGCCGAACTCACTGTAGTTGGCTAGGCTCAGCGCGGTTAAAAATGAGGTTCGCGCGCGCAGCTTTAAACGGGTCAGCCAGAGGAAGAACAGGCCAGCCTTAATTGGCAGGGCGATCGCCATGATCATGGCGACCCCCAGCATGTCCATGGTTGGCAGCGCGGTAAAACCGATAGACAGGAAAAAACCGATGAGAAATAGGTCTTTGAAACTCAGCAGAGACTTAGACAGTTCTGCTGCTTTTGGATGACTGCTGACTAATACCGCGACTACCAGAGCGCCAAGATGACCTTTTAAACCGACCAATTCGAAAAGTTCAGCACCACTAAAGGCGAGGAATATCCCCGCCAGGGGCAGCAGCTCACCGTGTCCACAGCGCTCCATTAAATAATCCAATGCTGGACGCAATAGGGGTAACAACAGCAGTCCCAAGGCCCACCAAGAAGGGGACATATCTGAGGCCAGGGTGACAAATATCACCGCAGCTATATCCTGGATAACCAATATCCCAATGGCCACCTGCCCATGGCGAGAGCGCATCTCTCCATTTTCTTCGAGTACTTTTACCGCAATAACCGTGCTGCTAAAACTCACTGCAAAACCGATCAGTGCTGCGCCAGATAGATCCAGTCCCGCAAAATGGCTATAGCCAACAGCGCCGAGGAGGGCACAGTTAATCATGGTGAGCAGTACAATCACGCTCATATGCCCGGCCGCGCCGGCCCAAATTTCGGTTTTAAATAAACTGCTTATATTGAGTTTTAAGCCAATAGTGAACAGCAGCAGAATCACGCCGAGATCCCCGAGGGTTTGCAGAGAGGCATCTGGCTGAACACCTAGAGCATGTAGCCCGAAGCCTGCAGCTAGATAACCAACTAGGGGAGGGAGATTGATATGTTTAACAAGAAAACCGCAGACGAATGCGATAAAAATCCAAAGGTAGTCCATAAATTAATCATTGTATTGGTTAGTTATTGTTAGGCTTTCTGATTCAGCTAATAGCATTATTAGAGGTTTTTTTCGAAGATCACCAAGGCTATTATTTAAACTTTTCAGGCCTTAAAACAAAGACCCCGTGGCTGTACATTACCATAGCAAAATTAGGGTAGTACTTTTCTTCTAGTAGCTCGGCAATGGTCTCCGACATAGACTCACTGCAGATCACTTCAACACGAATATTACTGTCTGCATCCCAGCCTGCATTGCGCGAACCACTCTCGCCTTTGCCCCGGGCATCGGTAATGGTGTAACCCTGTACGCCCAAGCCTTCAAGCTCACGCGATAGTTGGCTCTCCAGTGACGACTCAGTCACTATGGTTACCAGCATGCTGTTATATTTTCGTGGCTGGCCTTGTAAATGGCCCTGCTGACTGTTTTCGATTGTCATCACTAAGCTCTAAAAATGGCATGTGCTCTCACTGCCAGTTCATAATAGACGGGAATACCGATCAACACATTAAAAGGAAATGTGATGCCCAGTGAGGCGGTAAGAGAGAGTGTTGGATTGGCCTCTGGAACCGAGATACGCATTGCCGCAGGCACGGCTATATAGGAGGCGCTGGCAGCTAAGATCGCCAACATGGCGGTGCCACCTACAGATAAATTGAGCAGCAGGCCAAGGCCGGTTCCGATCACTGCGGACAACAGCGCCATACCCACGCCAAAGACCACCAAGAACAGACCGTATTTATGCAGCGAGCTGATTTTCGATGCAGCGATTAAGCCCATCTCCAATAAGAACAGTGCCAGAATACCTTTAAACAGATCGAAAAATAACGGTTTGATTGAGTCTAAACCATCGGACCCCGCAATCCAGCCGATAAACAGGCCCCCTAATAACAGCACCACACCTTTACCGGCGAATACTTCATGGGCCACAGAGCCCCACTGGGTTTCCTTGGTTAGACCTTTGGCCAAGACGATACCCACCAGAATCGCTGGCACTTCGAGCACCACCAGAAGCAAAGGCATGTGCTCTTCGAAATAGATATTGTGGGTTTCCATAAACGCGGCGGCTACCGCATAGGTGCCGACACTAACGGAACCATAATGGGCCGCAATGGATGCTGCATCGGCGCGTTTAAATTTACCAAGTTGACGTAAAATGGGAAACGCGATTAAGGGCAAAATCAAACCCATTACAAACACCACCAGAATCTGCGGCAACAGGATTAAAAATGGTTGCTTAGCAAGCTCTATGCCGCCTTTTAGGCCAATCGTTAGCAGTAGTAGCATGCTGACGAAGTCGTAAATAGGGCCCGGCAGGCGTAACTCCGCGCGGACTAATCCCGCAGTGATACCAAGAACAAAAAATAGAATAATGGGTTCGATCATTGTTCTGCAAATCCCTTTGTTAACTCAGTGCTTTAGCTATGGGTTAAGACTGCTGTTGAGTAATCTTGCGCGTCACACTGCGACCTGCTCTCTGTATTGCTCGATCGACTGCTAGGCTAAGGGTTGTTTGTGTATC
>CAJQJT010000122.1 GCA_905478725.1 uncultured Pseudomonadales bacterium | reverse complement strand
TGCTTTTTTCCCGCACCGGCCTGACTATCAAACAAGCGTTCTCGGAAAAACTCTTGGGCAACGCGGTACCAGTGGCGCTGCCTAGTTCAGAGACGATGACAGATGTCGATGAAGATCTCTCTGAAGCACCTTAAAGAATCCCCGGTTGACACTTGCTCTGCTAAGCGGCTCTGTAAAGCCTCTCTGTAAAGCTTCTCTGTAGAGTAACTTTGAACGGCAGCTTTGGAACACAGCTCTACTTGCTAACTGAGATATAGGGATAGACAATCACTGAAGGTGCGGGCTCGGGCTCCACTGGCTTGCCCTCCGCCTGACGCGCCTCTTCCACTGCAACCTGTCGCTGCAGCACATCCAAATAATTTTCTCGCTCTAAAGCGATCAACGCTTCAACGTCGGCATTGAGTTTCTTGACGTTGCTGACCTGTGCTTCGAGAGACTTCATTTGCTGCCCCAGGGCGCCGACAGATTTTGACAGCGTAGAAACTATAGTGCTCTGGCCCGCCAAATCGTCACTCAAACTACTCACCTGGGTGGCAATCTGATCCGTTTTTACGCCCACTTGCTGAGCGGCTAAATCCGGCACTTCTTTGGCCAGAGAGCGGGTCGATACCTCTGAACGAGACACCGCCTCAATCAACAGCATCTGGCGATCGCTAAACTGGGCCTGAGTAACGGCTAACTGGCCAATTGAAGAACGCAGCTGCTCAAAGGTATTGAGGGCACTGTTCATCTGCACAATGCGCTTGCTTACCGCGACCAGCATGGAGTCGACCTGGGTAACACGAGAAGCTAATTGAAATGCAATAAAACCGTAGAGAAAGACTGAAATCACTAGCGCCGAGACGGCACCGATCATAACGCGACTAGCCAGCACCGCACTCTTTTCACTGGCGTCATTCAAAGCCTCCGCTTGGACCTTAACCTGATCGAGTCCTTTTTTTAATGCCGCCGCAGATTTGCGATTGACGTCTGCGGCACCGTTTGTAGCTTCGGCAATTTCAAGCACGCCCGGCAGTAACTGCTCGAGGGTTTCAGTGATCTTCTCGGCAGTGGCATCGCTGCTTTCCGCATTAGCACCAGAGGTTATATCCTCAGCGCCTAACTCTTCTGTGGGGGTAGTCGGCAGCACATTTTCTGGTGCATCGCCGGCTGCATCTTTAGATTTTTTGTCACTCATAACGGACCCGATAACATTTATTGATCAGCAAAATGTAAATTCTTTAACTGCTTAAAAATATCGGCAGTTTTGCGTTTTACTTTAGCGATACGCGCACTAAAGATACCTTCATAGAAAAGGCGAATTGATTCTGGGTCGGTTACAGGGAAATTAGCTGTGTCACTGTTAACAATGCTATAGCGAACCCTCATTTCTGGTTCTGCAACGGGCACAAAAACAATTGCATCAGGGACTGCAACAATTTCACTGTCTTGGCCAGCAACTTCGACTGCTCCAGACGGACCGGAAGCCGTGAATAATTCACCGGTGGCAGTTTCTGTCATATTTAACGCCTCAAAATGGCCTGCAACTGTGCGGCGCTACGAATCCAATAATCATCGGGCACGGCGCTATCTTGGGTGAAGAGCGCTGCGGCTGCGCGCGTGGTAAACGGTCCTGAGACAACCCCATAGGCATTTTTTTGGCTCAAGCGCAGGGGCACTACCGCTGCGTCACCCAATATCGGGTAACGACTGACATAGGCCTTGGCGGCAAGCTCGCTGCTCAGCACAATATGTTGCACGAAATAGGCATTGGGAGGAGCTGAAGACAGAACTTGAGCCGCGCGCATAAGATCAGTGACTGCGACGTCGGCAATGGCTGCTTCTGCGCTGAGCCCCTCTGCTGCGGGCTTCTCTAGGACAGAATCTTCCGTTAAAGACTCTTCCACTACAGGCTCATCCACTACAGGCTCATCTACTACAGGCTCGTCTGTCACGGCTAGGTCTGCGGATGGCGGTTGGCTAGCTGACGAGTTATCTAGGGATTCTATTTGAAGGTTAGATTCAGCGTCCTTTTGCTCTGCTGCGGCTGTCTCTTGAGCAACTTTCTCTTGATCAAGTTGCTTTGCCTCAAGTTGTTCTTCTGTAGGCACTGGGATTGACTCTATTCTGTACTTCGGCAGAGTCAGCGTTTCACTACTGCCCCCTTCGATATTAGCTTTTTGGCTAGTAGAGTCAGTAGCGCTGAGGGAATTAGGATAGAGCCACGAGATAACCAGTAATGACAGGGCCAGACTCAGCGTGATTAACATTATAACGAGCCAGGTTCGGCGACCCTTTGAGCTCTCTTCACTACCATGAGCATAACCCGCGGCAGAACTTTCTTCATCCTCTGCGGTCACCCCCAGCAGCACGTCGACATTCAAGTCTGGCAAGTCTGGCAGGTCGGGATCTAAAGGTTCGTTGTTATCATCATTGTGGCGACTGGCGACCAGGGTTCCCATACCCGCATCCACCAACAGGGCTTCGACCTCTGTTTGATAACCGCTTTCTTCCGCGGCAATCAGCAATTGTCGCGCTTCTTCGATCGCTGGCGCCTGGGTTGGCCAACGATGCATGCGCTTGCCGAGGCTCTGGAGCAATTTCTCATGCCCCGGCCAGCCCAATTTATTGATCACCAATATTAGGCGTGCATTAACGCCGGGGAAA
>CAJQJT010000121.1 GCA_905478725.1 uncultured Pseudomonadales bacterium | reverse complement strand
TAATATGTTTGAAAACCGGATAACGAAAACAAAATTTATTATTGAGGAGTGTAATCGCTTCCTTCTTCCGGATAATATTCAGGGAATACGAAGCTATAAGCACCTACTCTAAAATTTTAACGTAATTGGGGCCCTATCGCTGATTTTTAGTATTTAGGGTCAGACTCGAAGTCCGCTGTTACGGCCTCTAACAAGCTCTACCCATAAGTAATGTACTGCTCCATCTCATTAGTATCCAAATGCGGAATCCCATTAAATCCAGTCAGATTCATCTTCTTAGCATTAAAAAAGAAGTGGCTAATAGCGGTGTTTTTATACTGCAGATTTAGGTCAAATACATTCTCATCCGGAATTCCCAACACCCCTCCCACAAAGGTGCTAATCGAACCACCAGAACCAATGGCGAGAATAGACTTGCCACCATCGGCCATGGCTTGAATCTGCTGCTGGGCATCAATCACTCGCGCTTTAAAGTCGACCCAGGTTTCCGGGGCATTCTCAATCTCGCCTCTTGTCCAAACGGTCAACACTTTACGCAGCAGGCGGTAATAGTTCTTACGATCATCTGGGTTGGCGGCAATGATTTGGTAGAGGGGGTCGTCACCATGGCTTTTACCATAGGCTTCAGTCATATCGACAAAGTTATATTCATTCAGTCCCGGTAAGACGATGCGGTTGCTGCCATCCATCTCCATACCAGCGCAGATACCATCCATGGTTTCATGGTGACGGACCATATCGCCGACTACTAAGGTGTCAAAGCTGGCCCCGCGCTTGCCGAGGTGCTCACCTAACCAGCGGGATTGCTGGTGACCTAGATCTGAAAGTTGATCGTAGTTAGCGGCGCCAAAGGAGGCTTGGGCGTGACGGACTAGGTAGAGCTCAGACATGGGGGATCCTGTGGGGAGTTATTGTTTTTATGCTCAGCATTTAAACCCACTTTGCAGGCTATGGATAGTTACCTTGGGGTATAGAGGTCATTGATCAGATTAATTTATGCACAACTCCCATTCCTAGAGGCCACGCAGAGAAAAAATTCTCTTGGTTGATATTCTGCAGATAATTATCAATTCACTCCTTACCGCAACTAGACACCCGATACGTTACAGGTTACGCTAATAATGATCAAAAGCTTTAAACACAAAGGGCTAGAACTGTTCTTTAAAACAGGAATAACATCGGGAATACAGGCCAAGCACAGCAAGAAGCTGCAATTAATATTAGGTGCGCTTCAGGCAGCAACCAGCCCTAAGGATATCGATTTACCAGGCTTAGTTTTACATTCGCTGTCAGGTAAACGGTTTGATATTTGGTCTGTGCGAGTAAGCGGTAATTGGCGCCTAACCTTTCGCTTTAATGGTGGCCACGCCGAAGTAGTGAATTATGAAGATTATCATTGAGGACAGACTATGTTGATGCACAACCCACCCCATCCAGGATTGGTTATCAAAGAGCTTTGCTTAGAGCCTTTAGGCTTATCCGTAACAGATGCTGCAAAGGCCCTTGGCGTAAGCCGTAAAACGCTCTCTTGTGTAATTAACGGCAAGGCAGGTATAAGTCCGGAAATGGCCGTTCGTCTATCTATCGCTTTTAACACCTCGCCTGAAAGCTGGGTGACACAACAAGCACAGTATGATCTTTGGCATGCTGAGCAACATCGCCATGAGCTTAAGGTTACGCCATTATCGGCCGCGTAAACACTGAGAGGTTAAGGCTGCAAGGTAAAAACTGATAGGTACAGTATCAACAGTTAAACCAACCCTTGCCAAATTAAATATAGAAGGGTACCTCTGTGCTACTTTGTAAGTAACGTTTGGATAACCTCACAGAGACCCCCTTTCCATGTATATACCTAAACATTTCCATATCACTGACCGTGAAGAAATTTTCTCGTTCATTGAGCACAATGCATTTGGGCAAATCATCTCAACCCTGCAGGGACGACTTTTCTCAACCCATATTCCCTTTTTAGTCAGTGATGATCGGCAAAAGCTCTTCGGCCATTTCGCTAGGCAAAATCCTCAGTGCCAAGATATCAATGGGCAAGAAATCATGGTCACTCTGGAAGGTCCTCATGGTTATATCTCTCCGTCTTGGTACTTAAACCCCGGGGTTCCCACGTGGAATTATCAGGCTGTACATGTCTATGGGATCTGTAAAATCTTGCCCGAGCTTCCTGCGGTTAAAACCATTGTCGACCGCCTGAGCAACAAGTATGAAGAAGCTTTTGAGACCTATTGGGAGCCAGACTATAACGCGGGAATGCTAAAGCATATTGTTGGCTTTGAAATAGAGATCACCGATATTCAATGCAAGTACAAGCTGAGCCAAAATAGATCCGAGCAAGACAGGGAGAGCGTGATTACGCATTTGCAGGAACGGGACTCAATGGCCCTTGCCAATGCCGTTAACGTGGCCAACCAACAATAGCGAGACAAGGAAATGTCTGAATATAGCGCCAAGATAGTATGGAAACGTCAACCGCAAGAAGCCTTCACGGATAACAAATACAGTCGCGGCCATACCTGGGAATTCGATGGCGGCGCAGTT
>CAJQJT010000120.1 GCA_905478725.1 uncultured Pseudomonadales bacterium | reverse complement strand
AACTCACCGCCCTATTCCCAGACCAGCCGGTGATGCTGTGGCACAGATCCTTCCATGAAATAGTTGCCAACGATGCGGCACTGACGATGCTCGATATAAAACAGGCTGATCTCGCGGGCAACCCCTTAACCGATTGGAGCAAGGGGCATTTCTTTGAGAATGGGATGTACGCGCTTATTCCAAAGATGCCATTCCTGTTTGACCCAGCTCGCTTTGGCAAGGGCATGGAGAACTTTATTCAAATGGTCCACCAGGGCGGCGTGACCACAGCGCTGGATATGGGCACCGGTGTGTTTGGTAATCCGGATGCAGAAATCGACCTGATTCGTCATACGGTGGAAACAGTCCAAGCCCCAGCGCGACTTATTCTGACGCCGATTATTACCGACTTTATAGGCCGCGGCGTCTCTATTGAAGATGCATTGCTGCAGGTGGATAAGTGGCGCGCCCAAAACAGTCATCGAGTGATGTTCGACCGGCGCTTTAAGCTGATGATCGATGGAGCCATCTACAGTGGACTGGCGCAGTTTAAATTCCCTGGCTATATCGACGGTCATGAGGGTGTCTGGATGGTGCCTGCCGACGTTTCCCAGCAATGGGCTCAGGCATTTTGGGATGCGGGCTATCAGATTCATGCTCACACCAATGGCGATGGCAGTGCCGAGGTCTTAATCGATCTGCTAAAAACCCTGCAAAAAAATACCCCCAAATCCGATCACCGTTTGGCTCTGGAACACTTCGCCTACACCACCGAAGATCAAAACCGGCAGCTTGCTGAGCTCGGTGCAGTGGTCTCGGCCAATCCCTACTACCACTATATGCTCAGCGATATGTACAGCGAGAAATGGCTGGGTGCGGATCGCGGCAGCCAGATGGTACGTCTGGGTTCTCTAGAGCGGCTGGGCATGCCCTTTGCCTTTCACTCCGACAGCCCCATGGCACCGTTGGAACCCCTGACGCTGGTTTCCGCGGCGGTGAACCGAGTGACCATTAATGGCAATCTCAGTGGCGCCAATGAACGCGTTAGCCTGAATGCAGGGCTGCGGGCAATCACCATTGATGCGGCCTGGGTGATGGGCTGGGAAGATGAGATTGGATCGATTCGCGCGGGCAAAAAGGCTGATTTCACGATCCTTGAGGCCGATCCCTATGAGGTTCGGCCCAAGCATTTAAAAGACATTAAAATCTGGGGCACGGTTTTTGAGGGACAGCCAGCACCGCTATAGCGGTTGAGTCATCTGAAGCACTGGTGATGTGACGTCTATCTAAGTAGCCTTAAAGGGTTAGTTAACTTAGTCCCGCCGGTCATAGCTGGGAGTTTCCCTAATCAAGATTTAGCGTTATTATCAAAGGGTAAAGCCGCTCAAAAAATAAAAATAAAAAAAGGGGCAATAGAAAAATGTTTAAGACCCTCTCCACAACCATATTATTAACGCTCATTGTCACTATGCTCGCCTCTTGCGGCGGCGGCTCTAAGTCCTCGGCACCTGCTAATGAGGATGCACAGCAATCGACTATTGAAGCCGTCACTGAACCAGTAGTTTGGCTCGAAGCAACCCCTGAATCCGTCGGCATGGACTCAAGTATTTTAGAGCAGACCTTTGATCAGGCCTTTGTTGATGGCAGCTACACCCAAGCGGCTCTTGTCATTAAAGATAACAAACTTATCTATGAGCGTTATCGAGGCATTCTGCCATCAGAAGTGACCAATTTCGAGGCTACCCGGGATATCGACGGCCAGGAGCGCTATGGCCTGCGTGATAAAGACAGTCTTGCGACATCCTGGTCAACAGCAAAATCCTTTACTAGCGTAATGATTGCCATCGCCATTGAGCAGGGCTATATCGAATCTCTCTCAGAACCGGCCTCAAACCATATAGATGTATGGCAAGAAGACGAGAGAGCCGCAATCACAATTCGCAATCTGCTGGATATGCGTTCCGGCTTGCCTATTATCTGTTATGACTTTTCCATGCAAAGCTTGGAGGTCTGCCCCGATGGCGGCACCGCCGGTGGTAATTTAGTCTATTCCAGTGACCAGATGTCGGCCTGTATCGATCGCCAGCTGGCAGCGACCAATGTTTATCAGCCTTGGTATACAAACGGGCCATTATGGCAGGCTGGCTACTGGCTCTACTCCAATTGCGACACTATGGTGCTCGGCGAGATTCTCTACCGAGCAACCGGTCAGGATCTACAGACCTATGCTGACCTGCATCTGTTTTCTAAAATCGGCATGCAAGCCCAATGGTGGCGTGACAACGACGGCACCAGTCAGGTGGATGGCAACTATTTAGCCTATTGCTGTCTGGACGCCACGCCTCGTGATTTTGCACGGTTCGGGCAGTTACTACTGAATAACGGCTTATGGGATGGTGAGCAAGTGATCCCCAGCTCTTACGTCGATAGCATCAAAAACATTACTGTAGATTCGAGAGTGTCCGAAATATGGGGCGGCGGACTATTCAGTTATGGGCTGCAGTTTTGGAGCATAATCCCTGAAACCCTAGAGGGTGGCTCGGTTTACCCCGAGCCCAATACACTACTCTCAACTGTGGGCTTTGATGGTCAATATATTACGCTCGATTTTGACAACAATATGGTTGTGGTCCGCAACAGCCTCTACAGCCCGATTATAAATGCCTCCGATGAACGGAAAATGGTTATTTCCCAAGGCAACCTAGAGGAATCCAATCTGGTGGGCTCGCTGCCCAACGGCATAGGGTTGACTGATGGATCGAACTACTCCCATTCGAAATTACTCTACGGGGTAAATAACTCTATTATCGACCCAGACTAACTGGGCACTTTTTATCCTGACACTTTTAATCCTAATACTTTTAACATAAATCATAATAAAAAAAGGTAATACCATGAGCGACATTATTCTCTACGTACTAGCACTGACACTCTTTCAAATCTGGCTGCTACCCATGGCCGTCAATTTAAAAAATAGCGCCTACCTGCTCTCCAACCGCGATGAGGAAGTTGAAACTTCGGTAACCTTTCAACGCATCAAACGCGCCGCAGCGAACCTTCAAGAGACGCTGCCCATTTTTCTTACGCTGGCGCTGCTTTCAATGATTATGGATGTGGATAACACTCAAGCCGCGACTGCTTGGTTGGCATTGCGTGTTATTCATCTGGCTTGCTATAGCTTTGGCTTTGCCATGTTCCGCAGCCTTAGCTGGGTCGGCTCTGTCATTGCCCTTATCACAATGGCTATGGAACTCGCCTAAGCCGCTCTGCTAAACCAGTGGGTCTTATAAAAAGAAAATCTATGCTGGGCATTGCAGTAAAAACGATGCCCGGCCACTAACGGAAAAATACTATGCGTACCAAACTCTCTTTAACACTGGCAATACTGTTGCTGACAGGCTGCAGTGGACCAGATGATTCATCTGCACTCAGCGTTGAGCAAGCAGCACCAGCTACTACCGCAGTTCAGTCCGACACCTGTGATAATTTTAATGCCGATGGCACTGCCTTATTTGGCGACCTACACGTGCACACCAGCTACTCTTTTGATGCCGCCGCCAACAGCCTAGGCACCACACCTACAGATGCCCATCGCTATGCCCGCGGTGAAGCAATCCCCTTTTTCCCCGTGGATAAGCAGGGCGTCCCCCTTGGCTCAGTCAAAATCGATCGACCATTGGATTTTCTTGCGGTCACCGATCACGGCGAATTTCTCGGTGAACGAGCCCTGTGCCGCACCGAAGGCTCACCGGCTTATAGCACCACTTTTTGTAACAATTATCGTGTTAATGAGCGTCAGGGCATGATGATGCTGGGCTCGGTGATTACCACCGAAACTCCAGTGCGTATTGCTGAAATCTGTGGCGCCGATGGCAGCCAGTGCAGCGACTACGCCGAGTCACCCTGGCAGGATATTCAACTGGCGGCCAATAGAGCCAATGCTCCCTGCGAGTTCACTAGCTTTGTCGCCTATGAGTACACAGGCACACCCGGCACATCCAACTACCACCGCAATGTCATCTTTCGCGATGACAATGTGCCGGCCAAACCAGTTAGCTACATAGATGCACCCATCGACAGCAAGCTCTGGTCTGCACTGGATGCGGTCTGTGACATTGCAGAGGGTTGCGACTACCTGACTATCCCCCACAACTCGAACCTGGCTAACGGCCGAATGGCACCCTACATGCAGCTTGAAGATACCACTGCTGCTAAGCGTGCCTATGCCACTGCGCGACTCAAGCGCGAGCCAATTATGGAGATCTTCCAGCACAAAGGCGGCTCCGAATGTATCAATGGTTTGAGCAGTGTCTTTGGTGCGCCGGACGAACTCTGTGAAGTCGAAGCGGTAAGACGTATGGGTCAAAGTAAGACCTATGTCACCCGCAGTTTAGAAGAGGGCAACCTAACTATGGGTCAAGCCTCAGAGATCACTGCAGAGTGCGAACCGGGTCAGACCGGCAGCAATGGCATGCTCGGTGCCGGCTGTGTCCACCCTACTGACTTTCAGCGCTCTGGCCTATTAGTCGGTCTGCTTGAAGAACAGTCGATTGGTTTAAACCCCGTTAAGCTCGGCACCATTGCCGCCACCGACACCCATTCAAGTACTCCTGGAGCGGTTGTTGAAAACGCCTGGACTGGCGCTGTCACCGGCGAATCGAATCCTGCTGAGCGACTCAAGCCAGGACTACTAACCAGCGGTATTGATGGCAATCCCGGTGGCTTAGCCGGTGTTTGGGCAAAAGAGAACACTCGCGACGGTATCTTTGACGCCATGTTGCGCAAAGAAGTATTTGGCACCTCCGGTCCACGCATTCGACCGCGTCTGTTCGCTGGCTGGGATCTCAATGAAGGGCTCTGTGAAGCTCCGGATATGGTGGCTCAAGCCTATGCCTCTGGCGTTCCTATGGGCGCTGATCTAGTGGCTGCTGGTGACAGTGACAAAGCCCCTAGCCTACTGGCCTATGCCTCTAGGGATCCGGATGGCAAGCCGCTGGTAGCACTGCACCTGATCAAAGGTTGGATCGACGGTGAAGGCCAAATGCACAATGAGGTGATCACTGTTGCCGAAGCGGAAACCGGTGCTGACAGTCTCTGTGTGGTGTATCACGATGACAACTTTGATCCTAGCCAGTCAGCTTATTACTACCTGCGCGCTGTAGAGCCTGAGACAGCTCGCTGGCACACCTATGACTGTGCGGCATTTGCTGAGGCTGATCGCCCTGAGGTTTGTACCAATGGCGCTTATCCTGAGACCGTTCGAGAGATGGCTTGGACCTCGCCGATTTGGTATCAGGGCAGCAAGGCCGGCAATTAGGTTGTAGCTAGTCCACTGTGAAGAGCTCACTGTGAAGAGCTCACTGTGAAGAGCTCACTGTAAATGGCTGGCTGCAAATGTCCAGCTATCAAAGGCTAGCTAACAATCGTTGAGCTGTGATTGTGCTTAATAGGAGAAAGACCACTATTAAGCGCAATCACCAACAGCCCTGTTAACTAAGATAAAAAGTCCTCACAGTCCGCCGCTGGCATTGGCCTGCCAAAGTGATAACCTTGAAAAAGCTGACAGCCAAAAGACTGCAGTAACTGATACTGAATTTGAGTTTCTACTCCCTCGGCGACAACCTTTAACCCGAGGCTTTTAGCCATATTGATAATGGTCTTAATAATTATTGTCGGCCTTGCGTTAATATGCATATTGCGCACAAAAGACTGATCGATCTTGAGTTCCGACAACGGCAGTTTCGACAAATATTCCAGGGACGAATAACCAGTTCCAAAATCATCCAAAGAGAACCTTATCCCCAACCGCTTAAGCTTCCGCATTATACCGACAGCGGCGTCTATATCTCGTATCACAAGGCTCTCCGTCACATCCCTCATAAAACTGGTCACTACAGTCTCACCAAAGCGTTTCAAGTAAACCACAGAAACCTCAACAGATACCCTCTCACCACTGACTCTAATCGCCTCAAACTCAAAACGGTTAGGGGTGAATTCTCCCGCATTGCCGCTAACAATCTGACTAAAACGTTTTTTGGCGGCCTCGCTCTCACTGGAATCAACAATCAGGTCAATAATACTTTTACTTTGCGCCTGAAATTCCGTGTATCCAAACAGATCCTCGGCCTTAGGGTTCCAATAAATCACCATTCCATGTTCGTCAGTGGTGATTACAGCATCTAGAGTCGAGTCTAAAATTCGCCGCGACAGTATTTCAAATTGGACACGCGAACTTAACTGCTTCTGGAGGAAAATAGCCTGCTCATCAATAGTCGAATCCGGCTGCAAGATGTTTTTTTCATCTGACACCTCGCCTAATACTCTTCTCATTGTTTTGTAGCTATGGCGCAGATCTAACTCACGCACCACAAGGCGACTGAGCGTTTTAAGAGATAACTTTTGGAAGTCAGATAGTTTCCCCGGTTTATAGTCCAGCACACAGAGAGTACCCAAGGCATCTCCATTAGACGCTATTAGCGGAACACCGGCATAAAACCGGAACATGGGACCATCGGTAACCAGAGTATTATCGACGAAGCGAGGATCGAGAAGCGCATTGGGTACCTCCATAATCTCAGAGAGACTTAAAATACTATGGGCGCAAAAAGCCACTTCTCTTTCAGTTTCGTCAACATTGAGACCCACTTTGGCTTTAA
>CAJQJT010000119.1 GCA_905478725.1 uncultured Pseudomonadales bacterium | reverse complement strand
GATGACAAGATAAAAAGCTCTATCGGGATGACAGAGTTAGTACTAAGGCAAAAAATTACGTACTCGAGAGCGCTAGACCTCGGGAACAAATAAAAATGAAAGGAAGAAAACCATGCACGAAATTCTTGCAGAACTTGAAGCCAAGCGCGCCCGCGCCCGCCTTGGCGGTGGACAGCACCGCATCGACGCCCAACACGCCAAAGGCAAACTAACTGCCCGTGAGCGCATCGACCTGCTGCTGGATAACGGCAGCTTCGAAGAGTGGGATATGTTCGTTGAGCATCGCTGCACTGACTTTGATATGGACCAGCAGCATGTTCCTGGGGACGGCGTCATCATTGGCTATGGCACCATCAATGGCCGCCTCGTCTTTGTCTTCAGTCAAGACTTCACCGTCTTTGGTGGCTCACTCTCCGAAGCCCACGCAGAAAAAATCTGCAAGCTAATGGATCAAGCGATGAAAGTCGGCGCACCCATTATTGGCCTAAACGATTCTGGCGGTGCACGTATTCAAGAGGGCGTTGCCTCCCTCGGCGGTTATGCCGATGTCTTCCAGCGCAATGTTATGGCCAGCGGAGTAATCCCGCAAATCAGTATGGTAATGGGCCCCTGCGCTGGTGGCGCGGTGTATTCCCCGGCCATCACAGACTTTATCTTTATGGTCCAAGATAGCTCCTATATGTTTGTCACCGGACCCGACGTAGTCAAAACCGTGACCCACGAAACGGTTACCGCGGAAGAACTGGGGGGTGCTCTAACTCACTCCAGTAAATCCGGTGTCGCCGATCTGGCCTTTGCCAATGATGTGGAAGCCCTGACTAAACTGCGTCATTTCTTTAATTATCTGCCCGCTAATAATCGCGAAAAACCCCCGGTGTGGCCTACAGAAGATCCAGCTGATCGCATTGAAATGTCGCTGGATACCATTATCCCCAACGACCCCAACAAGCCCTACGATATGAAAGAGGTGATTTTAAAAGTCGCCGATGAAGGTGAGTTTTTTGAAACCCAAGTAAGTTATGCGAAAAATATTATCACTGGTTTTATTCGCATCGAAGGTTCTTCCGTAGGTGTAGTGGCCAACCAACCAATGGTACTGGCCGGCTGTCTCGATATAGATGCCTCGAAAAAAGCCGCGCGCTTTATTCGCTTCTGCGACGCCTTCAATATTCCCGTTCTAACCTTTGTTGATGTCCCAGGATTTATGCCCGGCACCAGCCAAGAGTATGGCGGCATTATCAAACACGGCGCCAAACTGCTCTACGCCTATGCCGAATGCACAGTGCCCAAAGTCACAGTGATCACCCGCAAAGCCTACGGTGGCGCCTATGATGTAATGTCCTCTAAGCATTTGCGTGGCGATGCCAACCTAGCTTGGCCCACTGCTGAAATTGCGGTGATGGGCCCCAAGGGCGCTGTAGAAATTATCTTCCGCAAAGATATTGGCGACCCAGAAAAGATTGCTGCTCGCACTGAAGAGTACCGCAAGAAATTTGCCAATCCGTTTATTGCTGGCAAGCGCGGCTATATCGACGACGTGATCATGCCTCACAGTACACGCAAGCGCGTGGCTCGTTCTCTGGCCATGCTGAAAAACAAAAATATTGAAAACCCCTGGCGCAAGCACGGCAATATTCCGCTCTAGGCTTTTTGAATGAAATTCTAGTTCGTTTTTTAATAGAAGATTAAAATTATGTTAAAGAAAATTTTAGTGGCCAATCGAGGCGAAATCGCCTGCCGTGTTTTTGCCACAGCGAAAAAAATGGGTATTGCCACAGTCGCAGTTTACTCCGACGCCGATCGCGATGCACTGCATGTGCAGATGGCCGATGAGGCTGTCAATATAGGTCCAGCGGCTTCCTCTGAGAGCTACCTAGTAATCGACAAAATCGTTCAGGCCTGTCTCGATACTGGCGCAGACGCCGTGCATCCCGGTTATGGCTTTCTCTCTGAGAACAGTAAATTCCATGATGCATTGGATGCTGCGGGTATCGTCTTTATCGGTCCTGGTAAAAAAGCTATTGAGTCCATGGGCGATAAAATCACCTCAAAACTGATTGCTCAAGAAGCGGGGGTGAACTGCATTCCCGGTTATACCGATGTAGTTCGCGATGCAGAGCACGCAGTCGAAATCAGTGCCGGCATTGGTTACCCAGTGATGCTGAAAGCCTCTGCTGGTGGCGGTGGTAAAGGCATGCGCGTGGCGATGAACGAAGATGAGTGTCGCGACGGTTTTGAACGTGCCACCAACGAAGCCCGTTCCAGCTTTGGCGACACGCGAATCTTTATTGAAAAGTATATTGAACAGCCGCGACATATTGAAATTCAGGTTATGGCCGATGGTCATGGCAACGTGATTTATCTGGGTGAGCGTGAATGCTCCATTCAGCGCCGTCACCAGAAAGTCATTGAAGAAGCGCCATCGCCGTTTTTGGACGAAGCCACAAGAAAGAAAATGGGCGAGCAGAGCTGCGCCTTGGCTCGAGCTGTAGATTATCAGTCTGCCGGCACCGTGGAATTTATTGCCGACGCCAATATGAATTTTTACTTTCTGGAAATGAACACCAGATTGCAGGTCGAACATCCGGTGACTGAGCTGGTTACCGGCCAGGATCTGGTTGAGTTGATGATTCGTGTGGCCGCTGGGGAGAAACTTCCTCTGGCTCAGGAAGATGTCACCATGACCGGTTGGGCCATGGAATCCAGAGTCTATGCGGAAGATCCTTTCCGTAACTTTATGCCCTCCACCGGCCGACTGGTGCGCTATGCTGAACCTCAGGGTGAAGGTGTGCGTGTGGATAGCGGTGTCTATGAAGGCGGCGAAGTGTCGATGTTCTACGAC
>CAJQJT010000118.1 GCA_905478725.1 uncultured Pseudomonadales bacterium | reverse complement strand
CTGACCAACCGGGTATTCGGAAATTCGTTTTTTGATCGACAGCTTCTCGACCGCGGAATCGATTTGCTAAAGGGTCGCGAGGCAATCGCTCTAAACCAACAGATTGTCGGGCCCTTTGTCCGTCAGGACTATGTGCGCGCCGAACCCTCGACTACAGGCTCTGAACTCCGTGAAGAAATGCGCAAGCGCGGCCACACCGAAGCCTACATTATAAAAATTGACGGCCAGTTCCTCGGCAAGGTTTCTATTTATGAAGTAATTGAAGCTGCCGATAATAGTATTAATGACTTCGTCGATACACGCCCCATGACCCTTTACTCTCACAACAGTCTCGCTGAGGCGATGGTGACGGTGAGTCAGTTTGTCGGTGAGAGCCTACCTGTGGTCGATGCAGAGACGGGCCAATTGCATGGCAGCTTGCCCGAGGGTGAACTTTTTCAAGCGGTTATAGATGTGCAGAATCAAGCACGTGGTCTCGAGCGCGCTTAAACAAAATCTTTGGTTAGAGCCATTTAGCCAAAGCCATTTAGTCAAAATTATGTAGCAATAGGATCACTATGAAGCAGTTACAACTTGGTATTTTATTTCTCGCACTAATAAGTGGCTCTATTCAGGCAGGTCCCTTTGAAGCCGGACTTAGCGCTCTTGATAGAGCGCACTATGCCACAGCTATGCGCGCCTGGCTTGAGCTGGCGAACGAGGGTGCCGCCGAGGCTCAGAACAATGTCGGCCATCTTTATGAGCAGGGTTTCGGCGTGTCGCAAAACTACGCTACAGCAATGAAATGGTACCGACTGGCTGCGGACCAGGGTCTCGCCGAAGCACAGCATAATATGGGTATGCTCTACTACCATGGCTATGGTGTCGCTGAGAATCAACGCACTGCGGCGAGCTGGTTTAAGCGCGCAGCGCTGCAAGACCTGGTGGACTCTGAGTACATGCTCGGGCTCGCCTATCATGAGGGCAAAGGTGTTGGGCTGAACTATGAGCTGGCCCAATACTGGTTTAAGAAAGCGGCATTAAAAGCCTATGGAAATGCACAGTTTATGTATGCCTTTATGCTGCAAGCTGGTGAAGCCAACGAACCCAAGTCATTTGAGGCGCTGGTATGGAGCGAAGTGGCACGACTCAATGGCCAGGCGGGGACCTTTGATATAGCCTATATAGCTAAACTCAAACTCGAGGATGAGCAGATCATCAAAGCAGAAGCACTAGCCCTGAGCTGTGTTGAGAGCAGCTATAGCGACTGCCCTGAGTAACTAATTTACCACTCAACTAGCAAAACATGAATTAAAGCCGGTTTTAGCTAAAGAAATCCTCAGAGACTCCGATTGTATTATTAACTTTGACGAAATCTTGCACCGGAGATTATTAGCATGGCAATGAATAAAAAGGCCCTTAATGCGTACAACAATGTTCATGTTGCATCTGCGACGCCATACGCCGATGGCATCCAGCTTATTCAAATGTTATTTGATGGTTTGGTAGATGCTCTGTCATCTGCTGAAGGTGAAATTCAACGTAAAAATATTCAAGAAAAGTCTCGCTGTATAAATCGCGCCACGAGTATTATTTATGGCCTGCAAGACTCTTTGGATTTTAATAAAGGTTCTGACCTGGCACGTAATCTCAGCGATTTATATGAATATATGGTTCGTCGCGTGATCTTCGCCAACTTGCACAATGACGTCAATGCACTCAGAGAAGTAAAGGGTTTAGTCAATGAGATTCGCGGCGCATGGAAACTATTGCCGTCGCTGCTCAAGCAACAGCCTGTCGCCATGGCTTCTTAAATCTAGGTTTTAGAAATTTAAAATACTCAGCAAAAGTGGCAGTAATATTTTGCGCTGCCACTGACTTATTATTTACACAATAGCGATATTTTCACCTTTATCCCTTCCCTGACATCCTCCCTAAAATTGAATATTCTGCTTGTATAGCAGCGCTTGCAAACTTGACAGCACTCTTCTCTGCATGGCATAACTGCGTCCATTAAAAAAATAATGTGCTAATGATTCGGCGACAGAGTCGGCCTATAGAGATTAGCGCTTAAATCAGAAAAGCTACGTGGGGGTACCTAACAATGCTGCTGAGCCAACAGAGGGTGATGCGCATCCTCAACAAAAGTAGCGACGGTGACAGGGTCAGCCGAGGCTGTGATATATTCCTGTCGATATTAATTGTGCTCAATTTAGTTGCCGTATGTCTGGAGTCTGTTGAGAGTTTTAACAGCCTCTATCGAAGCCCATTAATCATTTTTGAAACTATTTCGGTAAGTATATTTTTACTCGAATACAGTTTGCGTATTTGGTCCGTCGCCGCGGACGAAGAAAGCCGAGCCAGTACTGCAAGCGGTCGTCGGTTTAATTATATTTTTAGCTTTACCGGTATTATTGACTTGCTGGCGATTCTTCCCAGCGTGTTACCTCTGCTAATGGGCGGTTTGGATTTACGCTGGTTGCGAGTACTACGTCTGGTGCGTCTGCTAAAAATTTCACATTATTCTTCAGCGCTGGAAGATTTATTTTCAGCTATCTATCAAGAGCGCCGCTCATTTTTTGCGGCTCTCTATCTCATGGGTATCGCGCTGTTTTTATCTAGCTCTTTGATGTATCTCGCCGAGTACGAGGCTCAACCAGAAAAGTTTGCCTCGATTCCACAGACTATGTGGTGGGCGCTGATCACTCTGACCACGGTTGGCTACGGTGACGTCTATCCAATTACTCCACTAGGGCAGACTATTGGTGCCTTTACCGCACTGCTCGGTGTGTGCACTGTAGCTCTGCTAACAGGTATTGTAGCCTCAGCCTTTTCCAACCAAATGGCGCGCCGGGAGGCCATATTTGAAGCTGAAATAATCTCTGCTCTGAGCGACGGCGTGGTGACAGATGATGAACAATGCCACATTGAGGAGTTGCGTGAGAAATTTAAAATAACGGAAGAACATGCCCGCGCCATCTTCGCGCTAATCGAAGAGAAACGGGGCCACTGAGGGGCTGTCTAAGTGACTAGCTATGAGGTTTAACTGTTTAGCTAATTAACTGTTTAGCTAATTAAGTACCCTCGATAATCACTTCTATACGGCGGTTTTTAGAGCGGCCCGCTGGTGAGTCGTTGGGCACCAGTGGTTTAGTATCCGCCAGTCCAGTCACTGAGACTCGGCCATCTTCGATTGCCGAACTATTGAGTAAATAGTCTGCCACAGCCGCTGAGCGAGCTGCAGAGAGATCCCAGTTAGAGCGAAAGCGTTCGCTGAAGGCCATAGGTATGTTGTCGGTATGACCTTCAATGGTAATCAGGCCAGTGCCATCGGCTATGGATTGACCGACTTTGTCTAGCAGCGGTTTAAAGGCTGGCTGCAGATCTGCGTAACCGCTGCGAAAGGAACCGCGCTCCGCAAGACGGACAATAATTTTGTCTCCGTCTCGCTCCACTTCAGCGAGGCCCTGAGCAATTTCATTAGACAGCCGCGCGCGAATTTTTTCGTACTGATCAGCAACCGCCTGTTCACCAACTTCGTCGCCACGGCCACTGAGGTCGCCGTCGAGAGAGTCCGGCGAGGAGGCGACCACCTGAACCTGAGAGGCGATCTGAGCCTGGGCTGAAGCCACTTTGGCATAGACCTCTAAATCACTCTGCATAAGCTTGGCGCCAGACTTGGATTGACTGTCCTCGCCCTGCTTGCCGGTCTGCCCTTCAGAGACCACTTCGACCACTAGTTGCTTGTCTTTGACCGTGACTTTAACTTTGCCCTCGGCAATTTCTTTAGCCAGAGATTTCTTCAGCGATTCAACATCCGCATTGGTATCAAACTGGTTCTTTTTAAGTTTGTCTTTTAACTCTGCGTCGTCTGGCTGACGCTCGGCAGTGGTCTGCTCTTGAATCACGTCGAGCAGGGTGGGATCCACCTTGGCGGTCTTGTATTGTTTGGCAATTATATTTTCTGCGGTGGGCTGCTCTACAACGGGAACAATTTTCTGCACACCGAATTTTTCGTTCATTGAGCCACTGACTTCTTTGTACTTGGGCACATTCATGTGGGCAAAAGAAAGCAGTAGCACAAAGAATGCCATGAGCAGTGTTGCCATATCAGCAAAGGTGGCCATCCATGCAGGCGCGCCACTTTTACAGGGCGGACAGTCGGCCTCTTCCTCGGGCTCCTCTGGCGGTGGCGGCGGTGTGGGCAGCTCATCCTCAGCATCAACCGCAGCGACTATGGGCTCGGGTGTTGCTTCGGCAGCGCCGTCAGTTGGCTTAATCTCTTCTAGTTCATCAGCCATATCAGCAGCCTCCCAGAGTCATAGGAGAAGGGCTGCAGACGAAATACGCTGAAGTGACAAGATTGATTAGGAACCATCGACGATCACCTCGATACGGCGGTTGCGAGCGCGGCCCGCAGCTGTGTTATTGGATTCAATTGGCCTGGTGTCGGCAAAGCCAGCAACCGTGATGGAACTCTGATCAAGCTCTGAGTTGTCGACAAAAAAGTCGGCCACAGAGGCGGATCGTGCAGCGGAGAGATCCCAGTTGGAATTAAAGCGCTCACTAAAGGCCACTGGAATATTGTCCGTATGACCTTCGACGCGAACTTTGCCGCTAGTGGCTGAGAGAGAGTTGCCGACTCGCGTGAGCAGTCCAGCGAAGCCGGGCTGCAAGTTGGAACTGCCCGAGACAAAGGAACCCTGGCTTGCGAGGCGCACAATAATTTTGTCACCATCGCGCTCAACTTCGGCGAGGCCGCTCTCGATATCTGCGGCGAGGGAGAGCCTTATCTGCTGATAGGTATCATCAATATCTTGTTTGCGCTGGTCAGCGTCGCCACCAGATGACTGGCGGCTATCACTGTCAGACTGCAAGCCACCAGTCTGCTCTCCAGAGGCTTGGGCCTGTTTGCGCACTTCGATCTCGCTAGAGATTGTCGACTGTAGATCGACCACTTTGGAT
>CAJQJT010000117.1 GCA_905478725.1 uncultured Pseudomonadales bacterium | reverse complement strand
TGTTCCCAGGGGACGCATTTGATCGCCGCGCAGCGGAGGTTCGACCTTAATCACCGTTGCACCCTGAGCGGCCATAGTCATGGCAGCCAGAGAACAGGTAATCATATTAGACAGCTCGATAACTTCTAAGCCAGCGAGAGGCTGACGTGCGGTGGGTATACTCATTGAGGTGCTCTTTTTATTTTTACTTTTTATTTTTGTTTGAGTGTAGAGCAACAAAGTATCACATAGCCAGAGACTTAGGTCACTCTGTAGTAAGCATCAACCTTGTTTCAATTCGAACTAAAGACGATGTTTTATTATTCATCCTCCAAGGTCTCAGCTCCCTCCATTAGGCAATATCAACTATCGCCGTTACACTATTGGCGAAGTCTAATTCGGTATTGCCTTTGCTATCGTCTCGATCAGCTGCCCTGCGCAGCTACAGTCAGCTAGCACTCATCATTGTCGCGGCAGGAGCAATTTACCCATTGCTCTATCTGCGGCAAAATTTCGAACTGTCAATTCTCGAAGCCTTCGATATCAGCCAGACCCAGCTGCGCTACTGCAGCTCTATGCTCGGCTTTATTTTCATCATCACTTATATTCCCAGCGGCTGGTTAGCGGATCGTTTTTCGTCCCGTGAATTATTGGCCTATTCACTCCTCGCAACCGGATTATTAGGCCTATGGTTTTCGACCATGCCTTCCTATAGCTCATTGCTAATAATTTATGGCGCTTGGGGCTTGGCTACGGGTTTAACCTTTTGGGCGGCACAGATAAAGCTAGTCACTATGCTCGCCAGAAGAGACCAACAGGGCCGATTTTTTGGCATCTTGGAGGGTGGCCGGGGTCTGGTTGAGGCGCTATTGGCAACCGTCGCTGTTGCTCTTTTTGCCTATATACTCAGTCAAGAATCTAGCACGAAAACACTGGCTCTCAAGCAGGTCATTTATCTTTATGTCGGCGTGTTACTGGTTATGGCACCCCTCACCTACTGGCTTCTTGATGACGCCGAAGCTGATCCAGAAAAAACTGAATCCAAGGGCAAAGTTTCGTTCAGACACGACATAATGGTGGTACTGAAACATCGTGAAATTTGGCTCTGCGCCATCTGTATTGCCTGTGGCTACCAACTGTTTTATGCGACCTATTCTTTCTCTGCTTATCTGCAGCAAAACTTCGGCCTCACCGCAGTCACTGTTGGAACCATCACCGTAGCGAAATTATGGATGAGGCCCATAGGGGGAATAGCGGCGGGATTTATTGGCGACTGGATAACCCCGGAGAAAGTACTCTCCATACTATTGGCCTTGGCGTCGCTATCTCTGGCCATGATGGCCTTTTTGCCCTCCAGTGCAGCAACGTTGTTTATGTTGGCTGTGGTACTGCTTATCGGTTTATTGACCTATGCCGTTCGCGGACTTTACTGGGCCACATTAGGGGGCTGTAATGTACCCAATAACATTAAAGGTCTGGCTATAGGCATTATTTCAATGATTGGCTATTTTCCAGAAGTGTACCTACCACTGCTAAGTGCCGCGCTTATAGACCACTACCCCGGTGGCCTGGGGTATAAAATCTATTACCTGATTCTATCCATATTTGGCCTTTTGGGCGCTTATGCAGCCTACCTGCTGGTGCGACCAAAAATTTGATCCTTCGATTTGATCCTTCGATTTGATCCTTCGATTTGATCCTTCGATTTGATCCTTCGATTTGATCCTTCGATTTGATCCTTAGATTTGATCCATAGATTTAGAGCTCCGTGAAAGCCAGCTCTAGCCACTCCATGCGACTGGTATACCAAGACTTCAAATGATCAACCTCTTCCTGATAAGTATCAAACACAACCGGATTGGGCCAGACAGCAAGACCAATCGTCTGCCACTCGTTATCGTTCTCTTGCTGTGCCCACGTCAGTTGATCTGCATAGCCATCAATTTTACCCAGAATAAAATCCTGATTTTGCTTAAAATATGCAAAGCGAGTTTTCACTTTTTCGACGAAAGCCGGATCTTGAAAAAGACGTTCAAACCACGGGTGATACCTAACCCAAAAGCCGCTACTGTATTGGGCGTCGGAATAATCCACATTGCCAAAGGAGAGATCAAAATCCCACAGCGGGCCCATCTTGATTTTTTCTCCCGGCATAACATTGACGAACATACTGGACCAAGACTGAGAGTCTTGGTTCTTAGTAATCTCGTTAATCAGATACCAATCGACGAAGCTATCTAGATCAATGTACTTGGCATAGCCAATGGTGGCACTGCGATAACTGGGGCCGTATAGAGCAGTTTCAAAATCTCCGAGCAGATCTTTTATATAAGTATATTCAGCGCTACCAACTGCAAGGCTAGGCTCTTTAATATTGATCAAGAAGCGCTCTGTGATCACACTATCAAAATACACATCATCCGCATCTAGCCTTTCCAACTGATCCAGTTCTAGCAAATATCCACTGCCCCCCAATGCCACTCGGTTATCGCTCTCCTCGACTTTTTGGGTAATATTGTAAGTACCGTTGTAGCGGTCATTGATATAGACCTCAGCGAAGCGCCCCTGGGGCGTCCAATCCAAGTGACTCAAATAACCCATTTCAAAAGTAATCTTATTTCGGAGTAAAGTTTTATCCGAGTACTCAGCAAGAAACAGCCATTTTTTATCTCTCGGCATACCCAGAAATTCGGTTTTATCCTCCAACTTCATTTGAAATGGCTTTTTAGGATGTAAAAACCAGGTTGAATTGCCTCTGCCGCGAATTTTCATTTCGGTGGCGGGCAGGTCAATAAAAGATCGGCCGCCATCGATTAAGACATCGCCAGTGACATAGTCATCCTTTGAATCTATAGGGGCAGTGTTATTCGTCTCAAGATAGATAATCGGGAGACCTGTAAATTTGGTCAGATTGACACTGTAACTTTCTGTGGCGCCTTCTGAATTAGCCACGGTATAAACAATAACATCAGTGAAATCGTTAACTGAAGTGCCGCTCTCTTGAACCAATCCGTCAATTGTGACGGAGCTTCCGGTGAACTCATAGCTTGCTACCAGGCCACTTACAGGGGTATTTACCTCTACACGCCCAGTAAAAACGGCATTAGTCTCGGCGTTGTCTAGCATCATATCTGCTGGCAAACCGGAATTATTAGCTGCGCTAAATGAAATTTGGCTGATGCTTGGGGCCGCAACAGGTATTGCAACTGGCTCTTGCTCTTGCTCTTGCTCTAGCTCTAGCCCTTCAACAGGAAGGTTAGCCGAAGAAGACCCGCCACCACAGGCACTTAGCAAGAATAGGAAAGTCACTAACAACGTTATTTGGCGCACTGGTTAAATCTCTCTTTATATTATTTTTAGCTTTAGATTGCGGCGACTTTAGCAGCCAAATATTCAAAATTGGATAGTATTTAGCTCGCCGTTAACAATAAATTACAGCAATCATCCCTGCTTAGCCCAAAAGGCTCTGCCTCACCATTAAGGCTTTTTACGTTATACTGCAGCTCAAGGGGCGAGATAGCTAAAATAATAAGTCCTTATATAGTATCACTGGACTAAAAAAACGGTCTCATTCATCCATGCAGTCAGTAAGACGATAACGCGTAAAGCCGCAGCAGCAAACGATTCAGTAATTAAAACTAAAATAACAGAGAGCAATTATTCGCTATGGCCAATAAAAAAGTGGCAACACTATTTAGCTTGCCGACTGAAAAACCCTCATTGATGACCATACTCGCGCCACTCATGATCATTGTCTTTCTGCTGTTCTCACTGCTCCGACCAGACTACGCTAGCGACCTATTTAATCGTATGCGCGACTTTATCATCGACAATCTGTCTTGGTACTACGTTAGCCTGATGAACTTTTATCTCATTCTGGTTCTGGTGTTAGCTCTGAGCAAGTTCGGTAAAATCCGTTTGGGTGGCGACGATGAAAGACCGGAATTTAGTAATTTTTCATGGCTGTCAATGCTCTTTGGCGCCGGTATAGGTATTGGCATTTTATTCTGGAGTATTGCTGAACCTCTGACCCATTTTCAAAGCAACCCTTTTATGGGCGATGCCCAAGCACTGAGCCCCGAAGCTGCGCAAATAGCCATGCGGCTGACCATTTTTCACTGGGGCCTGCACGGCTGGGCACTCTATGCTTCAGTGGCGCTTATTTTGGCCTACTTCGCCTACCGCAAAGGTTTGCCCTTAACCATCAGTGCCAGTCTCTACCCGATACTGGGTGATCGTATTTACGGCCCCATCGGCAAGGCAGCTGATCTATTGGCTGTGTTGGGTACGGTATTTGGTGTGGCCACATCGCTGGGCCTTGGGGCACAGCAGATGAATGCTGGACTGGCAACATTAACGGGGATCGAGGTTAATACCAATACTCAGATACTGCTTATTATTGGCATCTCAATTGTCGCTACCCTATCGGCACTCACCGGCGTCAATCGCGGCATTCGCATACTCAGCGAACTCAACATGCAACTTACTGGGGTTATATTGGCACTCTTCTTAGTGTTTGGCCCGACCCTCTATCTGCTCTCCTCCTTCGCTAGCAACATAGTCGATTATATTGTTCACTTACCGCGGCTCAGCACCTGGGTCAACGACGACCCAAGTGATCAATGGCAGGGCTGGTGGACAATTTTTTATTGGGGCTGGTGGATTGCTTGGTCACCATTCTGCGGTATTTTTATTGCCCGTATATCCCGTGGCAGAACTATTCGAGAGTTTGTTTTTGGTGTGCTGCTGGCGCCGACGATGTTAACGATTTTTTGGATTTCCATATTTGGCAACGCCGCCTTCCATATTGAGCTGTTTGGCGAGGGCGGGATTGTAGATGCCGTGAACACCGAAACCACCAGCGCACTGTTTACCACCATTAATCTAATGGCCATGGGTAAGATTCTGGCGCTCATCACTGCCAGTATTTGCACGCTAATGCTAATTACCTATTTTGTGACCTCAGCGGATTCAGCCACCTTGGTTATCTGCACCCTAGTCACTGGAGGCAATCAAAATCCAAGTCCTGCTACACGTATTTTTTGGGGTAGCAGCATAGGGGCGGTAGCCGCTGTATTACTGTTCTCTGGAGGCTTATCCGCATTGCAAACCGCATCTATTGTGACAGCTCTGCCGTTTTCAGTGATATTGCTACTGGCTACCTATGGTCTGTGCAAGTCGCTTTATCTTGAAGACAGGGATGAGGCTACTGACACCGCATCAGTCAAAACAGGCGAGGTAGTTTAGTCCGTCTCTAAAGCCAGAGAAGAGTAATAGGGCATAGACAGCATGAGTTGCTGTGCCCTATTTAAAAACAAATAGCCAGGCAGAAACCGGCCTGATAATCAGCGTTTTAAATCAATATAATTTAGTGCAAGAAGATAGATAGCTAGTAAGCGCAAGCCAAAACTAATTGATGCCACCAGAGTAAAATCCGGGAAAGATGAGACCAAGAACATCTGCAGGTCGGCCAAGATCAAGGTAACAGGAGCCATCAGCGCCACAATAGAGGCAAATTTTACATAATGGTTTGCCATTAATGCATAGATATACAGGCCGCCTAGTACAGCGCCGACTAAAAGCCTTATCGTGATCAGTGATTGCAGTTCAGTAGCACCGACATCCGAATCACCAAAAACAAGCGGCACATAAATTTGAGGAAAAACGTTCAACATCAATATTCTAAACAATATCAGGACTACCACCAAAACCGCACGGATAAGAACCCGTCTTTTGCGTATCTGCCAGCGGAAGCTATCGACTTCAGCATGTGCTATTTGCAGGGCAAGTAGCTCTTCTTGTGAAATATTAGTCATTCAACGACTCTAATTATTATTTTAAGCGCGCTGTGGGTCAGTATACCCAATGGATCTGGAATTTCCACTTAAACCCTTAATGCTCCAGTGTCTTAAAGGGAACACTTATAATGCTATTCACATTCCAATAGAGTCACGCCCACAATTTAGTGCTCACTGGTAATATCTTGCAGTTGCAGCGACACTAGCCCAGCAGTACAGT
>CAJQJT010000116.1 GCA_905478725.1 uncultured Pseudomonadales bacterium | reverse complement strand
CTTAATGCTCCAGTGTCTTAAAGGGAACACTTATAATGCTATTCACATTCCAATAGAGTCACGCCCACAATTTAGTGCTCACTGGTAATATCTTGCAGTTGCAGCGACACTAGCCCAGCAGTACAGTAGCGCCAAAACCACGACGGCCAGACCAATGAAAATTTTATTATTAACCATTCTCTGCGCGCTGACATTGTCGGCAAGCGCAACCCCAGGAGACAAACACATGATTATCGATGTTCGAACTATAGAAGAGTGGAACTCAGGCCATCTAGCCTCAGCACAGCATTTAGAGCTGCAGCTTGTAGCTGGTGGTATTGAACAACTGGTTCCAGACAAAAGCCAGCAGCTTTATCTCTACTGTCGCAGCGGCAATCGCTCCGGTCAGGCAAAAACCTTAGTTGAAGCCATGGGTTACACCAACGTGGTCAACGCTGGCGGTGTTGCCGATGCCGGTGCCCTGCTCAATGAGGCTATCGTCAAGTAACGAAGGGTCAAGTAGCGAAGAGTCAAGTAGTAAAGAGTCAAGTAAAGAAGAGTCAGTACCTCGGTAGCCCTGCCGAGGTTGCTAAAAAAAGTTATGAAAGGTCATTGATGCCTATTTAAGTAACTTTTCAAACTCGTCAATAGGTACTGGCTTGCTAAACAAATAGCCCTGAAATAACGGACAGCCGAGTTTCTCCAAGAAGCTCCGCTGAGCCTCAGTTTCAACACCCTCGGCAATCACTTTAATGGCTAAACTCTTGGCCATAGCAATAATTGTCTGGACGATAATATCGTCACTGTCTTTGATACCTATGTTGTGCACAAAGGATTGATCCATTTTTAGTTGCGAGAGCGGCAACTGGGTCAAATAGGACAGAGACGAGTAACCAGTTCCAAAATCATCCAGAGCAAACTCCACTCCAGCCCGCTTCAGCTGATGCATTTTTTCAATGGTTTCATTGGTATTATCGAGGATCACTGTCTCGGTAAGCTCTAGCTTTATCAAGCTGGGAGAAATATCCCAGCGTGCAATCGCCTGTAATACCCGGTCAACAAAATCCCTCTGATGAAACTGCCGCGGACTGATATTGATGGCGATACTCAACCAGCAGGTGCGAGGATTATTCTTCCAAGACTTGAGCTGAGCGCAGGCTGTGTCGAGAACCCAGCTGCCGATAGCCAGAATAAGATCAGAGGCCTCAGCTAGGGGAATAAAGTCATTCGGCGAGACAATGCCTAACTCTGAATGCTCCCAGCGAATAAGCGCTTCGGCACCTACTGGGCGGTGTTGGCTATCCACCTGGATTTGGTAATAAAGCTCAAACTGCTGATCTTGCACCGCACTGTTCAGTGCATTAGCCAACTGAGCTTGCAGTGTCGCCGTCTGCTCCATGGCCGGATCAAAAAAGCACATTTGATTACGCCCGGAGGTTTTCGCTTGATAGAGCCCTATATCAGCCTGTTTAAACAGCTCTTCGATTGAAATTTGACCGTGGTCGGCGAGAGCAACGCCTATGCTAGCAGCGCTGCGAACTTCCTGATTATCGATATGGTAGGGACGGTTCAGGCTGACGAGAATATTGGCTGCAACTTCATCCACCTCAGCTTTTGCTACCTCTATGTTGAGATTTAAATTTTCTAGCACAACGACAAATTCATCCCCGCCAATCCGCGCAACTGTATCCTCACTGCCGACACAACTGCGTAATCTCTGAGCGGTTCCAATAAGAACCTTATCCCCCACTTGATTGCCCAGTGCATCGTTAATATCTTTAAAACGGTCTAGGTCGACAAACAATAATCCGAGAGTGTTTCTATCTGTCTCACAGGAGGTCAATGCCTGAGGCAACCGATCAATCAGAGCCCTGCGATTGGGAAGGTGAGTCAATGGATCAAAGAACGCCAGCTTATGAATCGCATCCGCATCTCTTTTGGTGGCGGTGATGTCGGAAAAAGAGAGGACATAATTGGTCACTCGATCTTTGCCATCGCGAATCGCTGTTATAGCGATTAACAGCGGAAACACCTCACCACTTTTACGCTGGTCCCAGACCTCCCCCTCCCAACTCCCCAAGATCTCAATCGTTCGCCACATATCCGCATAGAACTGCTTGTTCTGTACATTTGATGACAACAGGCTGGGCTCAAGGCCAATCAGATCCCGAGACGTATAGCCGGTGATATCTATAACTTTTTGGTTGATGCGCAAGATTTTCATTTCTGCGTCAGTGATAATAATCGCGTCCTGACTGTTGAAGGTGATCGCAGAAATACGCAACTCTTCGATGTTTTTATTGTGTTCTGTGAGGTCCCTGACAAAGCCATTTAAAAAATATTCACCAAAGCGCTGCAGAACGATAAGGGCAATTTCCAGCGGCACCTTGGAGCCATCTGCGCGGACAGCATTAATTTTGAAGCGACGATGATTCTCCTTGCCCAATCCAGCCGACAGAAACTGTTCCATTAGTTCACGGATAGCCAGATGTTGATGAGTCGGCAGTATCAACTCAATAATATCCCGACTGTGGGCATACTCAGAGGAATAACCAAAGATCCGCTCGGCCTCAGAGTTCCAGTAAGTGACCCTGCCATGCTGATCAAGAGTGATCACACCGTCCAGCGCCCGATCGAGAATTTGTCGTGACAACAGCTCAGATTCATTGTGCATCGCCACCTCGTCTTCAAAGGTAGCGGCGGCAATCTTAACCTGGGCTTCTAGATGACTATTTTTAGTCAGCAGCAGATCGGTGGAATTTCTCACCCGCTGCAGACGTCGGCGCAGTTCGATTTGTTGGACAATGACACTACTCAGCATCGACAGTGCCGCCCGCTGCGCCTCGGTCAGCTCTCGTGGAACATGGTCGATGACACAGAGGGTTCCCAGTGCATGGCCATCCGTCGCGATCAGTGGAGCGCCGGCATAAAAACGAATATTAGGGGATTCCAAGACTAATGGGTTGGCTGAAAAACGGTCGTCAAGATGAGTATCTGGCACTTCCAACAGACTGTTGGGCTGCAGGATGGCATGGGCACAGAAGGCGATATCGCGGGGCGTTTCAGTTATGTTGAGACCAACCCGAGACTTTAACCACTGGCGCTGCTCATCAATCAGTGAAATTAGCGCTATAGGGGTGCGGCAAATCTGTGCCGCCAGCACAGACAGCTCATCGAATTCTTTTTCCGAATCAGTATCGAGAATATTGAGTTCGCGCAGAGTGCTTAAGCGATCGACTTCATCAGAGGGTATATCCGCTGTCATAATTATTTGAGCCTTAAAATAGCTAATTTCACGCAACAGTTGAACTGCGCCTTCCCGGTTTTAAGTAGCATTCAGTTTCAGTTGGCTCTTTTTCATGTCCCGCATTCTATAGTGCGAAAAATCAGCACGCTCACTTCCCCAGGTGAGCATAGATCTAGGAGCCTATAGGTATTGACGCGAGAAACCGCATCCACA
>CAJQJT010000115.1 GCA_905478725.1 uncultured Pseudomonadales bacterium | reverse complement strand
ATTTAGCGCTAGGCATAAACAAAAAATATCGTAACTTTGGTGCTTCCTATAACGGTGCTTCGATTAATCCCACGAGAATCACGAATGAGCTTTTTATAGAGCAGGGATTGCCCTACAGGGTGGGCTGAGCTACTGAGATATAAAGCATCTGATTTCGAGGTGGTGTGGGCAATGGCAGCTAGCCATGAAGACGAGCATCATCTGGATTCAACTGTGGAGAGGATTTGTTGTGTTTTCAATAGACAAACCGCAAATATAGCTATCACAGCAGTTTCTAACAGATGGTTTTTAGCGCCCTGATTTGGTCGAGCGTTATAGGTCCAGAGCTCATCTGCGCGATTGTGGGAGGCATTGCTGCTGTCATATCTATGAGCCTTTCCGAGCTTTCAAAAAATCGGTGAAAAATGATTTGGATTGAGAGACAGATTAAACGCCGTATTACTCTTTCTCTACGAAATAAGTCAGTTCTTTAGCGGCTTAGCCGGCAAAGGGGCCTGTGAGGTTGGCGCATCTGGCTAATATTGTGATCAAGAGATAAGTCGCAATGAGGTGGGTGTTTTTTTATTTTGTATGTGTAAGCCTACACTCGGTTCATTACCTGCAGTGAGTCCTTTCCACAAAATCCAATTACCAATCTACATACTATGGATAAGCTCTATGCATGCTCGCATTTTATCACCACGTTTATATCTTTTGCTAAAAACTGCGGCTTTAGTCGCGCTTTTTTATAAGACGCCTTTGATCTCTGAGTGGATTCTTTGCGTTGTTACTCGTCCAAATTTTACTGAAGTGCAGATTTTGGGTTTAGTGGTGTTCAAGTCCCGGTTAGGATTTAGTGCGCTTAGAGGGAGGGTGCTACCGAAGTTTTTCTTTGGTCTTAATCGTGGGAAGGAAAATGGTGCAATAAATAGTAGGAATTAGGTAAAAAGGTTTTGGCTCCGTAGCTCGAAGAGGAGTTAATAAAAACAGCCTTTGGGCTGTTTTGACCCCTGGGGGGGTGGCGTTGCTTTGCTCCTTGTCCAAACTCTGCCGTGGACATAGTTTGTGAACCTCTTATCGGTTGAAGTCCCGGTTGGGATTTAGTGCACTTAGGGGGAGGGTACAGCCGAATGTTTTCTTTAGTCTTGTGGTGCCCAGGAGAGGACTTGAACCTCCACCCCCTTGCGAGGACTAGCACCTGAAGCTAGCGCGTCTACCAATTTCGCCACCTGGGCATAACAATAAAACTGACTTTCTATGCGAGAGGCAAACCTTGCGTTTAACCATCTCAGTACTACTTTGGTGCTGCTAATTCCGCTATCACTGTGACCCTCTTCAGGACAAAACCTGTAGCCGCTCACACAGCGGGCGCGAACTATAGTAACCGCGGAAGATTTTGTCAATTGCCAGTGTGTAAATTAGTTGTTTTGTGATCCAGTCTTGCCGAGGAGAAAGCGATTTTTGCCAGTATTGCCACGTCATGCCGCTTGATCGTGAACGCTCTGTGAGCTGGGCTATGAGTAGGTCAACAGGGACGACAGGTGATGACATTCTTATGTAATCTTACAAGGAGTTAGACCATGTTAAAAACAAGTAAAAAGATCCTTTTGATCGGCGCGTCCTTAGTTGCTCTGGCTGGATCGGCCCCGGCTTTGGCGGCATCTGCTGAAAAGGCCCGTTCGCCGGTGTCTGAACAGGCCCAACAGCAGGTCAATATCAATAGTGCTTCTGCGGTTGATATTGCTAACGCGCTTAAAGGTATTGGGCTAAAGACGGCTGAGGCGATTGTGGCTTATCGGGAAGCCAATGGTGCATTTGAGAGTCTCGAGTCCATTACCATGGTCAAAGGGGTTGGTGGCAAGACGCTGAAGAAAAATTCTGCGCGTATATTGCTCAAATAACTAGCCTAGTCATGTAGAATAATCCGGTCGTCTCGGCGGCCGGATTTTTTTATGGGATGAAAAAAATGGGACTAAAGGTAAAGGGCAGGTTGATCAATGAGTACTGACGCACTAATCACACTTGGCGTATTGCTGGTTTTTCTTGGCATCATTATTCGCGGTCGCCTTGCTGTGGATTTTGCGCTGGCCGGGGCCATGGTGGCCTTGCTAGTGTTCGGTGTATTAACGCCCAATGAAGCCTTTTTCGGTTTTTCTAATCCTGCCCTGTTCATTATCGCTTGCTTTTATGTGGTGGCTTCAGCGCTTAAAGAGAGTGGGGCGCTGCACTGGTGGGTAATGCGCTGGCTTGGTAACAGTGGTTCGATCAAAGGGGCTCTGCCACGAATTATGGGGCCGGTGGCGGTTACCAGCTCGATGATCAGCAATACACCTGTGGTGGCAATCTTTATACCTTTGATTCAGGATTGGGCGCGACGCCACAATCTGTCGGTGTCAAAGCTGCTAATTCCCCTGAGTTATGCCTCTATTTTGGGCGGCACCTGCACACTAATTGGCACCAGTACCAATATTTTGGTCGTGGGTATGCTGCAAAGTACCCACGAGGCCAACAGTCTAAGTTTGTTTAGTCCTGCGTTGATTGGCATTCCCTTGGTGTTGCTAGGCATCACCTACTTTGTTCTGATCGGTCACCGTTTGCTTCCCGATCGTGGAGGGCTAGTGGAAAGTATGCCAGATACGCGGGAATATGCGGTGAGTATGCGTGTGGAGGAGGGTGGTCCATTGGCGGGTATGTCAATTGCCGATGCGGGCTTGCGCCACTTGCAGTTCAGTTTCCTATCTGAGATTCAATCCAAGGGCCATATTATTCCCGCGGTGGGTCCAGAGGAAATTCTCAGTAATAACGATATATTGATATTTGTTGGCCAGCCGGAAGGGGTTAGTGAACTGCGCCAGTTTCGTGGCTTAGTGCCTGCCGAGGGTGAAGTCTTAAAACTTGACGTACCTTACAGTTCTAGAGCACTTATCGAAGCGGTGATCTCGCCAGTGTCGAATATGGTTGGCAAGACGGTGAAGGCGTCCAGTTTTAGAACCATGTTTGGCGGCGTGATTCTCTCGGTATCACGCAATGGCGACAGAATTAATCAAAAGGTCGGCAGCATTGTGCTGCGAGCTGGTGACACTTTGTTGCTGGAGGCAGCCCGGGGCTTTGTGCGTCGCCATAGATACAGTCGAGACTTTTTGCTGCTCAGTCGTATTGACGATGCCAGTATTCCCGATGTGAGTAAGGCGCCTGTCGCGCTGGGGTTGTTGGGACTCTTTGTGGTTGTAGTGGTGTCTGGGTTGCTGTCTCTAGTGGCCGCGTCGCTGTTATTAGTGGTGGCCCTGGCTGCAACTGGTTGTATTTCCATGGAATTTGCCCAGCGCAGTATCGATTTTAGAGTGTTACTGGCCATAGGTGCATCCCTGGCCCTGGGTCTCGCCTTGCAAAAAACCGGTCTTGCGGATCTTGGAGCTCAGGGGATCATAGTGTTGGCCGACGGCAACCCCTTCGTCAATCTAGTGCTGCTTTATATAGCCACGGTGATAGCCACTGAGCTGATCACTAATAACGCCGCGGCGGTATTGATGTTTCCATTGGCTCAGGCGTTGAGTGTTGAGCTGGATGCGAGTCTATTGCCCTTTGTTATGACCATAATGTTCGCTGCATCGGCGAGTTTCTTGACGCCGTTCGGCTACCAAACTAACCTCATGGTTCAGGGTCCCGGGGGCTATCATTCTGGCGACTATTTTCGTGTCGGCATTTTGCTCAGCCTGATAGTTGGTGTCACTGTGGTGTTTTTAGTGCCGGTGTTTTGGCCTCTATAGTGACATTAGTTAATCTGATTGCTTCGCTAATCCAAGCTATACTATAACGCATAACATTAATCGCTAGGCTGTTGCCCTGGGCGCTCAAGGCCCCAGATGATAGCTATTAACTATTTATATTAGAGAGAGACGAATGACCGACCTGACATGCTTTAAAGCCTATGATATCCGCGGCCAACTGGGTACTGAATTGGACGAGGAAATAGCCTACCGCATTGGTCGCGCCTACGCCGAATTTCTTAAGCCTAAAAGCATTGTTTTAGGGGGCGATATTCGCCTCACCAGCGAGGCGCTTAAAGCCGCTCTCAGTGAGGGCATCCGAGATGCCGGCGTCGATGTCATTGATATCGGTATGGTTGGCACCGAAGAAGTTTATTTTGCTACTTCCTTTCTCAATGCCGATGGCGGTATTGAAGTGACTGCCAGCCATAATCCAATTGATTACAATGGCATGAAGCCAATTCGCGAGGGCTCGAGGCCGATTAGTTCAGACACTGGCTTGCTGGATATTAAGCGCCTTGCTGAAGAGAATAACTTTGCACCCAGCGATCCAGCTGTACGCGGCGAGTATAAAAAGCTTTCGATCCTCGATGACTATCTCGACCATCTGCTGGGTTATATAGATAACAGCGCGATTACGCCGCTAAAAATAGTCATGAATGCCGGTAATGGTGCGGCGGGTCATGTGGTCGACGCCATCGAGACGCGCTTTGCTGAGCTGAAGTTACCTATCGAAATCGTTAAGATTTTTAATGAGCCTGATGGCACATTCCCCAACGGTATCCCCAATCCTATTCTCCATGAAAATCGCGCGCCGACTATTGATGCAGTATTGGAGCACAAAGCCGATATGGGTATTGCCTGGGACGGTGATTTTGATCGCTGCTTCTTGGTGGATGAGAAGGGCAACTTTATTGAGGGCTACTATATTGTGGGCCTACTCGCGGAAGCTTTTTTACTCAAGAATCCCGGCGCTAAAATTGTTCATGATCCGCGCCTGACCTGGAACACCATTGATGTGGTGAAAAAAGCCGGCGGCGAAGCAGTCCAATCCAAGACTGGCCACGCGTTTATCAAGGAGCGTATGCGCTCTGAGGATGCGGTTTACGGTGGTGAGATGAGCGCTCATCATTACTTTCGAGATTTTTTCTATTGCGACAGCGGCATGATCCCTTGGCTACTGGTGATGGAACTGATAACCCGCAGCGGCAAGCCGCTCTCTGCTTTGGTAGATGAAATGGTTGAGGCTTATCCATCCCCAGGTGAAATCAATCGCAAAATTGCCGATCCCGCCGCCGCCATTCAGCGTGTGCGCGAGCACTATCAGGCTAGTGCATTGCTTGTAGATGAGACTGATGGAATTTCAATGGAGTTTGCTCAGTGGCGCTTTAACCTGCGAATGAGTAATACAGAGCCAGTAGTGAGGTTAAACCTTGAAACCCGCGGCGACAGAGACCTGTTAGCCAAGCGCCAGCAGGAGTTGCTTACTCTGCTTGATTAACAGCTTAATTTAGCTGCTCCAATGAGCGCGCGTATAACATTTAACGGGATGGTGGCTATGGAAAGCTGGTTTTTACTCCAGACAAAATCAAAGCAAGAAAGCAGGGCGGTGGATAATCTTGAGCGTCAGGGTGTTAATTCATTCTGTCCAATGATACGTGTCGAGAAGCTGTCTCGAGGCTCTCGGGTAGTCAAACAGGAAGCGTTATTTCCCGGTTACCTCTTTGTTAATTTTAATCAGGAGTCAGTTTCTTCAACGACCATTCGTTCTACGCGAGGTGTCAGTCACTTTGTCACCAGCGCCGGCGCGCCAGTCAGGGTGCCAGAATCACTTATTAGTCAACTAATGCTGCGTACCGATCCGGACAATGAAGAGACGGTTTCCAGTCTTCCCCGCAAGGGCGACTCGCTACAGATTGTTGATGGCCCCTTTCGCGGTCTAAATGCCGTATTTTCTCAGCCTGATGGCGATCAGCGAGCTATAGTATTAATCAATCTATTGAATCAACAGGTGACGACATCGTTGCCGTTTGCGAGTTTGGTGGTTAGCGAGAAAAATGACCACTAAATATAAGTTATTAAGTTTGGGTAATAGTCGGTGCAAGATGGCAATGCCGCACCGTTAGAAATACCGAATGGAAGCAAGAACAACATAACAGGGAATAGTTTATGAAGAATAGCCACAGCTTTTTTTTGCGCTACCTTAGTATCGCAAGTATCGCATTGATATCATTTTGTACTGCAGTTCAGGCGCAAGAGATATCTCTAGAGGCCGCAAGTGAGGGGCTGAAAGAGGCGCGGGAGCTGTGCAGCAGTATTGGTGAGCAGGAAAAAAGGCTGGCTAAAACCGCAGGCTATGATCTTGATAAGCTCTGTGGCAGTCTCGATCTCATCGAATTTCCCGGCAGTGAGCAGCCAGAAGAACCTCTGGTGACCCCACGACAAGACAAGCAATCACCCAGTGCCGCAACACAATCCAACCCAGATAAACAAACCCAGCCCCAGCACCGCCTAAAAATAGGCTCATTGCAGCCTTTTGGCTACGACCTTTTTGCTGGCGAACCCAGTGACTTTGAACAGGCGTCACGGATACCTGTCTCTCCAGATTATCTACTTGGTCCCGGTGATACCATAGAGTTAGGCTTCTATGGCAAACTCAATGATTCCCACAGCCTTGAGATCAGCCGCGATGGTTCGATTGACTTCCCTCACTTGGGGCCAATCAATCTTGCCGGTATGACCTTTAGCGATGCTAGGCAATTACTGCAACAGCGTATTAAACATGAAATGCTCGGCGTCCAAGCTAGTATTAGTTTAGGTGAGCTACGCTCTATACAGGTGTTTATGCTCGGCGAAGCTTACAAGCCTGGCACCTATACCGTCTCCGCACTTTCAACTATTACCAATGCATTGTTTTTATCTGGCGGGCTCAGCGATATTGCATCGCTGCGGAATCTGCAGTTAAAGCGTGGTGGCAAGCTTATTTCGACTCTCGATCTCTATGATCTGTTGTTAAGCGGTGATACCTCTCGGGATGTGCAGCTGCAATCCGGCGATGCGATTTATGTTCCGACGGTAAAAGAAACTGCCTCAGTGGATGGCGCTGTGCGCCGCCCAGCGATTTATGAGTTAAAAGGTAAGGTAACCGCTCATCAGCTAGTTGAGCTTGCAGGCGGGCTTGAACCCAATGCCTTTAATCAGAGCGCACGTATCTCTCGGGTTGGCAACGGCGGATTTATGCAGGTGCTGGATTTGGACCTGACGACACCAAAGGGAAAAAATACGCCAATCAAAAGCGGCGACCGGTTAACCATCGATGAGACCGTGGAACAGCAGGAGCTTATAGTGACGCTCTCCGGCCATGTTCATTATCCTGGCGAGTTTTTATGGCGTGACGGCTTGCGTATTTCCGATGTGTTGAAAAATATAAAGGCGCTCAAGCCCGATGTGGATTTGGACTTTGCCTTGATACGCCGCGAATTGCCGCCAGTAGGAAAAATTGAACCGATCTTTGTTGATTTAGGTGCTGTGCTCGCCAACCCTCAGAGCGAATTTAATATTCAGTTCTTTCCCAAGGACCAACTGATTGTCTTTTCCAATGAAAAAAACCGCGCTGCGCTGTTGCAAGAATTGGCGGAAGAATTACGCTTGCAGGCGAGGTCAGGAGAGATGGCGCGCATTGCAAACATTAATGGCACTGTGCGCTCCCCGGGTGAATATCCGCTGACCAAAGGC
>CAJQJT010000114.1 GCA_905478725.1 uncultured Pseudomonadales bacterium | reverse complement strand
ATCCTAAATTGGTTTATGTGGCCGTGAGCGGTTTTGGTAAGGAAGGCCCTATGGCGAACAAGCCGGCCTTTGATCATGTCATTCAAGGCATGTCGGGGCTAACCAATTTACAGTCTCCGGATGACAATGGCTTTGATCATATTCGCACCTTTATTTGCGATAAGGTCACCAGCTACACGGTTTGCCAAGCTGCAACCGCCGCACTGGTTGCTCGAGCAACCACAGGCGAGGGGCAGCATATTGATATTTCTATGCTCCACGCCTGTCTCGCCTTTATGTGGCCAGACGGCATGATGCACAGAACCCTAAAAGATGATGATCGATTTGAAATGTCTCCCGGGGCGGATTATTTCCAAACACTCAACTTTAGTGATGGCGCAGTGGCTGTGGCGGCACTCACTGATAACCACTGGAAGGCTTTATTGCCATTGATTGGCTACCCCGAACTACTTGATACACCATTGTTTAGCAGCATTGCCTCGCGTATGTCGAATATGAAAGAAGTTGGCAAGGTACTTAAAAATCCACGTTTAGATATTGGTGTAGAGAAAGCGGTTGCCGCGCTCAAAGCCGCAGATGTTCCCTGTGCACCCTGTTTACACCAGGACGAAATTGAAGCCAATGAGCAGATTCAGGCGATCGATGCACTGGAAACCTATGTGACACAAGCCATGGGTAAACTGACGGTTCCTCGGCCTCCGGTCCAATTTGATGGGGCCACTACTTCACAGGCTGAGCCTAGCCCTCTGTTAGGGGAGCATAGTCGTGAAGTGTTGAGCGAGCTGGGGTGGGATCATTCGTCGATTGATCAGCTTATAGGTACAGGAACTGTCCTTATCACTGCGCTGCCTTAACAGATCAGGTTTTTTAAACTGTTTTTCTGAGGCTTAGCTTTTGGGTAAGTGAGAACAGAGAACAAAACAATACTAGAGAGAAAGGGCATTTGAGCTTGATATAGCGCCTAGATAATTATCGGTATCAATATCCAATATTATTAAAATAAGACCAAACCCGATAGCCTTCCGTATCTGGGAATATCATAAAAATAACCATCTAGTGAGTAACTGCCACTCCTGATTACAGAAAATAGGAATAACCATGTCAATGATCGTTAATCGTCGAGATCTCGACTTCGTACTCTATGAAACTCTAGGATTAGAGGAGATTTTTAAGTCGGAGCGCTATGCCGATTACGATCGCGAGTCCCTAGACGCGATGTTGGATCTCAGTCAGACCATTGCTGAAGACCAGTTTTTGAGCTGTGCCGCTAAGCTGGATGCCAATGAACCGCAGTTTGTCGACGGCAAAGTGGAGACCATTCCTGAGCTTAAAGAGGCTATTACCGCTTATCAGGAATCCGGGTTATGTGCCTCAGCTTATGATACCGACATTGGTGGAATGCAGTTACCTTGGATGGCCGATCAAGCGCTCAACGGTATGTTTGTCTGTGCTAATAATCCCGCCCATATTTACCTCTTTTTGACCCAAGGCGTAGCTAACATGCTCAACGTCTGTGGTTCCGATGAACTCAAGGCCAAGTATTTGCCCAATCTTGTGGATGGGAAATGGTTCGGCACCATGTGTTTGTCTGAGACTCAAGCGGGTTCTTCCCTTGCGGATATCCGTAGTAAGGCTGAGCCAAAAGCTGATGGTTCCTATGCCGTTAGCGGCACTAAAATGTGGATATCCGGCGGTGAGCAAGATCTTACCGAGAATATAGTGCACATGGTGTTGGCAAAGATTCCCGGGTCGCCCCCAGGCGTCAAAGGCATCTCATTATTTTTGGTGCCAAAAAGTCGAGTTAATGATGACGGCACTATTGGTGACTCAAACAATGTAGCCCTAGCAGGTCTGAATCATAAAATGGGCTGTCGCGGCGCGACTAACTGTCTGCTCAACTTTGGTGAGTCGGGTGAATCTATTGGCTACCTAGTTGGAGAGCCTAATCAGGGCTTAGCCAATATGTTCCATATGATGAACGAAGCGCGTATTTCTGTGGGCATGTCCGCGGTTATGAGTGCTCTTGGCGGTTACTTATACTCTCTAGATTATGCGCGCAATCGTCCTCAAGGACGTCCATTGGTCAATCGTAATCCAGAAGATCCACAGGTTATGATCAGTGAGCATGCGGATATCAAGCGCATGCTAATGACCCAAAAAGCCTTTATTGAGGGCGCCCAGACCCTAATGTATTACTGTGCCGAGTTAATCGATACAAATAAGTTGTCGTCCACTGACCAAGCGGCGAACCAGCGCCGCAATTTACTGCTCGATTTGTTGACGCCGATTTGTAAGTCTTGGCCTTCAGAGTTTTGTCTCGAAGCAAACAAATTAGCGATTCAGGTATTGGGTGGCTATGGCTATACCCGTGAGTATCCCGTTGAGCGCCTCTATCGCGATAACCGACTCAATCATATTCATGAGGGTACCTGGGGTATTCAGGGTATAGATATTCTCGGTCGCAAGGTGCGTATGCAGAATGGCGCTGCGGTTGAAATTCTTCGTGAAGAAATGCAGGCCACCATTGATTCGGCTTCGGGGCACCCTCAACTAGCTAGCTTTTGTGCTCAGTTGAACGAGTACTTAACACTTATAGAGCAGACTATTTCTGCGGTGGGAGAGGCTAAAGATCCTTCCCTGGCACTCGCTAATGCGACCATCTTCTTGGATGCCATGGGTCACTTAGTAATTGCATGGATGTGGCTGAAGCAGGGTGTTGCAGCGGTCGAAGGTAAGCAAAAAGGTAATGCGGCGGACGATGCGTTTTACGATGGCAAGGTCGCGGCGATGCAGTTTTTCTTTCGCTACGAACTACCAAAAATCAGGCCAAACCTCAGCCTGGTAGCGGATTTGGATAGCACTTGCTACGACCTAACTGCCGAGCAGTTTATCGGCGTTTAATGTTCTTGGTAAAAGCTATGGGCCTATCCTATCTTCGCTTCAGGCCAGTAGCGGCTTATAGGTGTTTTTGATGATTAATGAAGCTGCAGGGAGCGCTAGCCTGCACTTTACAGTGGGTTTGATTTTGTTTGCGGGCGGGGACAGCTAAGGGCGGGTTATTCTGGTAAAATGCCGCCATTGATGTCATCGGCCAGCTATTTGTCTGATAGCTGCACAGGATCTGACAAGGTTCTGTGACTGGTCGCTCCCAAAACTAAATATGAGAATCCCCTTGTCCGAATACGATTTTGCCAGTTTAGATCTAAACCCCGCCTTAGTGGATAACCTAGCAACCCTGGGTTACACAGAGATGACGCCGATTCAGGCACAGGGATTACCCCCCATTTTAGCCAATAAAGACGTGATTGCTAGGGCCAAAACCGGCTCCGGTAAAACCGCAACCTTTGCTCTGGGTTTATTGAATAAACTGGATGTGAAACGTTTTCGGGTGCAGACCCTAGTGTTGTGCCCAACCCGGGAGTTGGCCGATCAGGTGGCGACAGAAATACGTAAGCTGGCCCGTGGTATTCACAATATCAAGGTGCTGACTCTCTGTGGTGGTGTGGCCTTTGGTCCCCAAGTGGGCTCACTAGAGCACGGCGCGCACATTATTGTGGGCACTCCTGGACGGGTAGAAGAGCACCTGCGTAAGGCTAATCTCAACTTAGATAATCTCACGACGTTGGTCCTAGATGAAGCTGATCGAATGTTGGATATGGGCTTTCAGCAAGCCTTGGA
>CAJQJT010000113.1 GCA_905478725.1 uncultured Pseudomonadales bacterium | reverse complement strand
AGCTTACTGCCAGTGCTCCGTTATCCAGGTTGCCGGCTTAAAGCGCCGATACCATTTCCCACTCACCCCCGCGATCGCCTCATGGGGGTCGGGCTTGCCGTGAAACACAATCACTCTGGCATCCACCGGCACTTGGGTTTCTCGTGCAACCAAAAACCAAAATGGCTTAAGGCAGTGGCGCTTAAAACTTCTGCACCATTCATCGGGCCAGTAGACGAGTGCATTTTTGGCCATCAGCGCAGCGGACAGATATTCCTGCTCATTGCGATGAGTTTTTTTGATTTGTTGAAAAGACTTTTCGAATTCGCTGAGTATTTCTGGATGGGCGCCCACTTCAAAACGGTACACCGAGGAGTTGCCGGTACCGTCTTTTTTGATCCAATCTTTAATGATCATAACTTCGCCAGGATAATCAAATAGATCATCCAAACTGCCGGTAATAATTAGGTCGAGATCGAGACAGAGAACCTTGCCCTTGAGGTCATAGAGAGTCTCAGCAAAAACCGCTAGCTTGTTCCAGCCGCGCTCAGGGCCCGCGAGATCAACAGACAGTTCGGGAAGCGGAAAGACTTCGACATTCTCGTGGGTGCCGACGCCATCTTCGGTGAGACAGATAAAGCGAAACGGGCGCGACATATTGCGTGCGACCATAGAGTAGAGTTTGTTGACGTAGTCAGCGGGGTATTTGGTGCCCCACTTCATGCACAAAACGTTGACGATTTCTTTTTCCATGAGATCTACTAATTCCCTATTTAAGACTTACTCAGCGACTGGCGCTAACCAGTTCTGGTACTTATCATTTTTACCACGCACTAAATCAAAGTAAGCAGCCTGTAGCTCTGTCGCTATAGGCCCGCGCTTGCCTTCACCGATAATACGGCTGTCATATTCGCGAATCGGTACGATCTCGGCAGCGGTGCCGGTAAAGAACGCTTCGTCACAGATATAGACTTCATCACGAGTGATGCGCTTTTCACGGACTTCAATGCCACGATCTTTAGCTAACTTAAATACTGTGTCGCGGGTAATGCCGTCGAGACAGGAGGTGAGATCTGGTGTGTAGATGACGCCATCGCGAACCATAAAGAAGTTCTCGGCGCTGCCCTCGGCAACATAGCCTTCCGGGTCGAGCATAATCGCTTCGTCGCAGCCTGAGTCCAGTGCTTCGCGCAGGGCTAACATGGAGTTGAGGTAGTTGCCGCTGGCCTTAGCTTTGACCATGGTGATATTCACATGGTGTCTGGTGTAAGACGAGGTGCGAACTTTGAGGCCGGTCTCTAGAGTTTCTGGAGACATATAAGAGGGCCAGTCCCAACCGGCAATACCTACATGAACCTTTAACCCTTCAGCACGCAGACCCATGCCTTCAGAACCCATAAACACTAGCGGGCGAATATAGGCTGCATCTAGGTTGTTTACGCGGACCACGTCGCGGTGAGCCTGGCAAATCTCTTCCTGAGTGAAAGGAATCTGCATATGGATAATTTTGGCGGAGTTAAAAAGACGTTTAATATGATCTTCAAGGCGGAAAATGCAGGTGCCTGACTTTTCGGTTTCATAGGCGCGAATGCCTTCAAAAACAGCGTTGCCATAATGTAGAGATGAGGTCAGGAAATGCGTCTGTGCATCTCTCCAGTCAACCATCTTGCCATCCATCCAAATAGAACCATCGCGATCTGAAAACGACATCAAACTTTTCCTCTTATGAAATATGTGCTGATTTAACTAATCAGTATTTAAATTCTTAGCGGGTAAATACTTAGCCGGTAAATAACTGCTTCCATTGGGCGGACACCAACTCCCGATACTCAAGAAACTCTGAACCAGACACTTCTGCCAACTGATTTTGCAGCTGCAGACGGTGTCCTGCTGAGCGATATCTTTTGTAAGCATCGATTAGTAAGCCGGATTGTTGCTCGGATATCAGTCCACATTGAGCTAGTGACTCCAATGTGCGAATAGTATCACTCCAGCGGCTTATTTCGGGATGATTGTGCGACCAGGCCAAGACTGCAAATTGAACCATAAATTCAATATCGACGATACCTCCAGCGCCTTGCTTGAGCGAGTATTTACCGATTTTCGACGGTCTGCCCAGATGTTTGCGCATTTTTTCGCGCATTTGCTCTACTTCGGTGCGTAAAACCTGTTCATCCCGGGGCTGCATAAGAACCGCCTGGCGCAAGCGATTAAAGTCCTCGGCAAGACTCTTTTCCCCCGCCACCACACGAGCCCTTACTAGCGCCTGCTGTTCCCAGGTCCAAGCGCTGTCTTGCTGATATTTCTCGAAGGCCTTGAGTGACGACACCAGCATGCCGGAGTTGCCTGAGGGGCGCAGGCGCATATCAATCTCATAGGCGGCACCAGACGAAGTTGTGGTGGAGAGCAGATGAATAATGCGCTGACCAAGGCGAGCATAGAAGGTACTGTTATCGATACTGCGCGGACCACCGAGGGTCTCGCCTGCTGTACCTCGGTGAAGAAAAACTAAGTCGAGATCGGATTTATAACCCAATTCAATACCACCCAGCTTTCCGTAGCCCAAAACAATAAAGCCCGGCGACTGCAAACTGCTGCCTTGAGGCTGGCCAACCTGTTGGCTGAGATGCAGCCAAGCGATGGTCATCGCATGTTCAATCACCACCTCGGCAATCCAAGTGAGATAGTCACTGACTTGCATCAGCGGAAGTACTTCGGTGATATCACAGGCCGCTACTCGCAGGCTATTGGAGCGCACAAAATAGCGAATGACTTCCATCTGCTGTTCGAGGTCGTCGTCTGCTACACGGAGCATTTGCTGACGCAGCTGATCCTGAAGTGAGTCTTTACTTTGCACTGTATATAGACTGTTTCTATCCAAAAGCTCGTCGAGCAGGACTGGATAAGCAGTGAGCTGCTCCGCAATCCAGCTACTACTCTGGCACAGTAGTACCAACTGCTGCAGGGCTGAAGGGTTCTCTGCCAACAATACCAGATAAGCGCTACGTCGCAGCACCGCCTGAATCAGACCCACTACTCGGCTCAGGGTGACACTGTTGTCATCGGTAGTGGTGCAAGCCGAGACTACATTTGGCATGAGTTTATCGAGGCGGCTACGAGGCTCCAATTCCAGAGCTATAACCGCTTTGCCCTGGTAAATTTCATGGAGCTGCTGTGCCACTGCCTGAGGCTGCTGGTAGCCAAGATCCTGCAGGTGCTCAAGTAATTCTGAGAGCTCCAGTGGTGTCGACCAGTTCAATGGCTCGGTGCCCGCAACCGTTTGCTCAAGGTTTTCTAGAGAGCTTTGAGGGTCAGGCTCAGCGAACATATCTTCAAATACGCTTATTACATAGTCCCGATGAGCTTGGAGCTGTTGCTGAAAATCCGACCAGCTATCACAGCCGACAATCAGTGCGACCCGCTGCTGGCTCAGATCATCATCGGGCAACTGCTGGGTTTGTTTGTCCGCTATGCCCTGGAGGGCGTGCTCACTGTTACGCAAAAAACTATAGGCCTGCCATAGCCTATCGCGATCGCTGCCCTCAATAATCTGGTCGGCAGCTAGCTGCTGTAAAGCTTGGTAGAGCGAGGGGGTCTGCAGTGCACTATTGCGGCCACCGCGGACCAGCTGAAAGGCCTGAGTAATAAATTCGATTTCACGAATGCCGCCGGGACCCAGCTTGATATCTGAGTGCATACCTTTACGTTTCAACTCACGATTAATCGAGCGTTTGAGATCGCGTAGGGCGTCGATAGCACCAAAGTCGAGATATTTACGATAGATAAAGGGCCGTAAAATCTCGTCTAGGCGTTGGATTTCCTTTGCGTCTCCGGCCACTGCTCGCGCCTTGACCATAGCGAAGCGCTCCCACTCGCGGCCCTGGGTTAGATAATATTCTTCCAGTGCATCAAAGCTCATCACCAGGGCGCCACTCTGCCCATAGGGCCGCAGACGCATATCCACTCGAAAAACAAAACCATCAGCGGTCTGTCGATCCAGCGCAGCAATAAGCTTTTGCCCGAGACGGGTAAAAAATTCTTGATTGGAGACAGTTTTTCCTCGAGGCGATGTGGCTGTGCGACGGGTCTCACCTTTTTCTGGGTAGGCGAAAATAAGATCTATATCCGATGAGAGGTTGAGCTCTTCAGCGCCCATTTTGCCCATTGCCAGCACGAGCATGTTTTGCGGTTCTTTATCATGCTCTTTGTCTTTATCTTTGTTTTGATCTGACGCCCCTTCGTCGCCGCTAAAGGGCGCTCCTAACTCTTCGCAGGTAATTGGGTGTAAGACATTCAACGAGGCGGTAATGGCCGCCTCGGCCATCCAGGTTAGCTCTCTGGTGGTCTCGGGCATAGATGCCTGACGGCTGAAGTCACGCCAGATAATGCGCATCTGCTCGCGGCGACGGAATAGTCTTAAATGTGAGGCTAACTGCTCTTCATTGAGAGCTGTTTCATTGAGAGCTGTTTCATTGAGAGATTTTTTATTGAGAGCTTTTTCACGACTTGAGAGTCGCTGATCAATGGCCTGCTGAAAGTCTGCACGAGAATAGCTGCGCTGCAGATCGCCACTGTCGACTAGCTGTTGAAAGTCATCGGGATAGGTTTCACTCTGCTCGCCGACAAAGTCACTGGTGCCCCAGAGCAACTCTAGATGCTCTGCAAATAGCGGGTACTCTGGAAACTCAGTAAGTCGCTGTGCCAGCCAAGTGGGATCTGGATGGGCGGCCTGAAAACCTTCGAGGCGACGCTGATAGCTGGCGCTGATCAGCTGCGGGAACGTTTTCGGCATAAATACTTCTCAATTAGTTAGCGGCCAAGCTCAGGGGTAACCCGCAACACCTCCTCCATGGATGTGATACCGGCAGCCACTTTCTCGGCTCCGGCCATGCGTAAGGTTTTCATTCCCTGTGAAATTGCCGCTTGGCGAATTTCTTGGATATCAGACTCACTACTTATATAGGTGAGCAGGGCATTCGTCAACGGCATTATTTCGTAGATCCCCTCGCGCCCCAGATAGCCGGTGTTGCGACACTCGAGACAACCACCAGGTTGATAGACTTTGGTCGGTGGAACCCTCTCCGCTGAGCCAACCATTTCGTGCCAGGCCTCGCGATCACAGTCCACTTCGCTGCGACAGTCTGGGCAGAGAGTTCGCACCAGACGCTGGGCCATGACGCCATTGAGTGTGGCCTTAATTAGGTGCGCAGGCATCTTGAGATCGAGCAGACGACTGATGGCGGTTGGCGCATCGTTGGTGTGTAGGGTTGAGAGCACCAGGTGTCCGGTTAGGGCCGCTTGAACGGCCATCTCGGCGGTAGCTTGATCGCGAATCTCACCAACCATAATAATATCCGGATCCTGACGCATCAGGGTGCGAATACCGGCGGCAAAATCAAAATCGATGGCGGGCTGAATCTGGCTTTGGTTAAAGCTATCAACAACCATTTCAATGGGATCTTCCACAGTGCTGACATTCACCGAATCTGTGGCCAGCTGCTTAAGGGTGGAATAGAGGCTGGTGGTTTTACCTGAGCCCGTGGGTCCGGTGACCAAGACAATACCGTGGGCGCGCTTGACCATCGATTGCCAGTGCGCATAGTCCTCAGCCACTAGACCCAGCTGCGAGAAACTGCGCAACAGCACGTCCGGATCAAAGATTCGCATGACTAGCTTTTCGCCAAAGGCGGTGGGCATGGTGGAGAGGCGCAATTCCACTTCTCGACCATTGGGGGCTTTGGTTTTTATACGGCCGTCCTGAGGTCGGCGTTTTTCTGCCACGTTCATGCGCCCGAGAATCTTCAGGCGGCTGATCATGGCGGTCATGACGTTGTCCGGCAGCTCATACACCAGATGCAGCACGCCGTCGATTCGAAAGCGCACCTTGCCCTTGCCGCGGCGCGGTTCGAGATGAATATCACTGGCCCGCTGCTCAAAGGCATATTGCAGCAGCCAGTCGACAATATTGACTATATGTTGGTCCTGAGCATCGGCGTCTTTGAGCTTGCCCACTTCCAACAGCTGCTCAAAGTTGGCGATGCCGGTGCCACTGTCGGTGGCGGAGCCAGCGCCAAAAACTGATTTTGCCAGGGAGTAAAATTCGAGGGTGTATTTTTTAATCTCGGCGGGGTTGGCGACCACTGTTTGAATGGTCCGGCGCGATGTCTGCTCTAGGCTCTCAACCCAACTGCGATCGAAGGGCTGCATGGTGGCAATCACCAGCTCGTCGCGGCTCACTTCAATACAGAGAATGCCGTAGCGCTGGGCGTAGGCGAAAGACATGATCCCGGTGACGGCGGGCACATTGATTTTTAAAGGGTCTATATGGGCCAGCTGCAAACAGGCTTTTTTCGCCAACCATTCACTGAGCAGCTCCATAGTCAGGGGCTTTGACTCCGGCCCCTGAACCAGCTGTTTGGCCGCGACAATTTCTAGGGGGTGTTGCAGTGCTTCCTTGCGACTGCGCCGTGCACTGGCGATTTCAGCGGCGTCCTGCTGGGCGATCAAGCCGTCGCTGATAAGATCTTTTAAAACACTTGCCAGATCCAAGTTGCTACCCAAATCGGTTTTAGTCCCGCGCACCGATGTCTTATTCATAATCAACTCCTGTTCGTATTCGAGTGCTATTCGATGGCTATTCTGTCCCTGCATCCATCAATTTTAGTCGCTAATCCCACAAGGGGTAGCGCAAATTGGCCAATCCGCTAAACTCAATGGAAATGACTGCATAAGAAGCCAATTATGGAAATGACCGATTTACTCTCACGGATTATCCGCAGCAACTCGATTAGCAGTATTAATCCGGCTATAGATCAGGGCAACCGCGAGGTCATTGACCTGCTGGCGAATACCCTTGGGGAACTTGGCTTTACCACTGAGATTATGGATCTGGGCAATAACAAAGCTAACCTAATTGCCACCTATGGCAGCGGTCCAGGTGGCCTGGTGCTGGCGGGCCACACGGATACGGTTCCCTGTGACGAATCACTCTGGGATAGCAGCCCCTTTGAATTAACCGAACGGGATAATCGCTGGTACGGTCTCGGTAGCTGCGACATGAAGGGCTTTTTCCCTCTGGCCATCGAGGCGTTTAAGTCGCTGCCGGTGAAGGATCTAAAACAGCCGCTGATTATTCTCGCCACTGCCGATGAGGAATCTTCCATGGGCGGGGCCAAAGCCCTAGTGGAAGCGGGAGCACCAATTGCCCGCAGCGCGGTGATCGGCGAGCCCACCAATATGCGTCCGGTGAAAATGCATAAGGGCATCATGATCGAGAAACTCACGGTCACCGGCAGATCCGGACATTCGAGCAACCCAGAGCTGGGTAACAATGCCATGGAATCCATGCAGCGTATTCTCGGCCAACTGATGGCCATGCGCGACCGCATGAAAGACCAGAAACACGCAGGGTTTCTAATTGATCACCCAACCTTAAACCTGGGCTGTATTCAGGGGGGCGACAATGCCAACCGTATTTGCGGGCACTGTTTTTTGGCCTTTGAAATTCGTCCGCTGCCGGGTATGGATCTCAATCAACTGCAAAAGGACCTGGAACGCCAGATTGCCGTCACAGCTGAAGCGGACAATATGGGCTGGTCTCTAGAGAAACTTATCGTTCCTCCCTTCACCAGTGGCGACCAGTCGGAGATAGTCGCCCTCTGTGAAAAACTCACTGGCCATGCCGCGGAATCCGTGGCCTTTGCCACGGAGGCACCCTACCTTCAGCAGCTCGGAATGGACGTGGTGGTACTCGGTCCTGGGGACATTGATGTGGCTCATCAGCCGAATGAATTTCTGCCACTTGATCGCGTGCAACCAACAATTAATTTTTTATCTCAACTTATTGGCCGCTGTTGCTTATAATCGCCTGATGACTACTCAAAGCTACGTACAATTTTTTCGTGAGACCTCGCCATATATTCATGCGCACAGGGGTAAAACCTTTGTTATCGCAATCAGTGGCGAAGCGGTTTTAGACTCTAACTTCGACGGCATTGTTCACGATATCGCGCTGATGCAAAGTCTCGGCGTCAATATAGTGCTGGTCCATGGGGCCCGCCCGCAGATTGATCAGCGACTGCAGTTGGCTGGAGTGCAAACAGATTTTCGTGAACAGGTGCGCATCACCGACGCCAATGCCATGCAATGTGTCAAAGAGGCGGTGGGGTCTACTCGCTTCCAGATTGAATCGGCGCTGTCTATGGGACTGCCCAACTCTCCGATGCACGGTGCTCGTGTGCGCGTGATTGGCGGCAACTTTATTACCGCCAAACCTGTGGGCATTCGCGACGGTGTTGATTTTCAGCGTGCCGGAGAAATTCGCCGTATTGATCGCAGTGCGATCCAACAACAACTTGAAGCTGGTGCACTGGTGCTGATGTCTTCGATTGGATTTTCGCCTACGGGTGAAGCGTTTAATCTTAGCTATCAGGATGTGGCCACTCAGACCGCTATTACCTTAAATGCAGAAAAACTGATTTTAGTGACTCAAGCCGCGGGCATCATCGACGCCGATAACCGCCTGCTGCGCAACCTCTCACTGCCTGAAGTCAGCGATCTTAAAGCCAACATGAAACATGCGGGGGGTGAAGACTCTGCAACCTACGCTTTGCTCTCCGCCGCTTACCAAGCCTGTCGCAACAATGTCGACCGTGTGCATCTGGTGGGCTGTAGCGAAGACGGTAGTCTACTCAGTGAACTGTTTACTCGTGAGGGTAGCGGCACGCTGATTATGAAGGATCATTCGGAGGTGATTCGCGCGGCGAGCATCGACGATGTCGGCGGCATTCTCGATTTGATTTCGCCTCTAGAGCAGCAGGGCATTTTGGTTAAACGCTCGCGAGAATTACTCGAAACAGAAATCTCACGCTTTATGGTGGTAGTGCACCCAGAGGGTACTCTGCTCGGTTGCGCTGCTCTTTACCCTATAGCAGATAGTAATGCCGGCGAGCTTGCCTGTGTTGCTACTCATCCTGAGTTTCACAATCAGGGCATAGCTTCGCGCCTATTGAAATGCGTTGAAAAAGACGCCACCGACAACCGACTTGAGACTTTATTTGTATTGACCACACAGACTGCTCACTGGTTTAGAGAGCAGGGTTTTACCGAGGCTGAAGTCAGTGAGTTACCGGCGGAAAAACAGTCGCTCTACAACTACCAACGCCAGTCGCGAATCTTCAGTAAAAAACTTTAGTCTCAAGGCACGCCGCCCGGTGTTGACTGGGCAGTGTTTCTGCTATTCTTGCCCCCTACATTTTTTCGTTAATGAGATACCCAATGCCTAAGTACAGATCACATACCACCACCCAGGGCCGAAATATGGCCGGCGCTCGCGCACTTTGGCGCGCCACAGGCATGAAAGACGATGACTTTAATAAGCCGATGATTGCCATCGCCAACTCTTACACCCAGTTTGTTCCCGGTCATGTTCACCTAAAAGATATGGGTGATCTGGTTGCGGCAGAGATTGCTAAGGCCGGCGGAATTGCTCGTGAGTTCCACACCATTGCAGTGGACGACGGTATTGCTATGGGTCACGACGGCATGCTCTATTCACTGCCCTCGCGAGACATCATTGCCGACTCGGTTGAATATATGGTCAATGCTCACTGCGCCGATGCGCTAGTCTGTATCTCCAACTGTGACAAGATTACTCCAGGCATGTTCATGGCCGCTATGCGCCTGAATATTCCAACCGTGTTTGTTTCCGGCGGCCCCATGGAAGCCGGTAAGACTAAGCTCTCTGAGAACAAGCTCGACCTGGTTGATGCCATGGTGATTGCGGTTGATGACAGCGCCAGTGACGAAGAAGTTGCCGAGTACGAGCGTTCCGCCTGCCCCACCTGCGGTTCTTGCTCTGGTATGTTTACCGCTAACTCCATGAACTGTTTGATGGAAGCCTTGGGCTTAGCACTGCCCGGCAATGGCACTGTGCTGGCGACCCACTCTGATCGCAAAGAATTATTCCAAGAAGCTGGCCGCACTATTGTTAAGCTGGCCAAGG
>CAJQJT010000112.1 GCA_905478725.1 uncultured Pseudomonadales bacterium | reverse complement strand
CCAACACGTTGAAAGTTACTCTCACCATGGGTGAACTTGACTGATGTGCTGTCGTTAGGATCCCACATAGTGGTGAAACGCCAGATAGTCTCGTCGGTAGTAGGCATGGCAGAGGGTGAACCATTTGCTTCGGTAGCAAAGGAATTATCCATGTAACCATCATCGCTGCGATCTCTCACGGCAAAGCGGAAACCCAAATTGTCCGATGGCGAATAGTTAAGGTGACCTTCCAATAACTTACCGTCATCGGATTCCATTGTCACGGCAACTTTACCCGACATGCCTTCACCCAGTTCAGGCTCGGCAGTGGTGACGTTAATCGCGCCGGCCAAAGTGTTCTTGCCGAACAGAATGCCCTGTGGGCCACGCAGTACTTCGACCTGCTGTAAATCAAACAGACCGGTTCTGATCTGACGGCTCTTGCCGTAGTGGACGCCATCTACATAAACGCCTACCGACTGCTCAAAAGACTGGTTAGCACCAACGCTGATACCGCGCATGCTAATAATGGTGTTTACCGCATTCTCTGAAATGCCGAGGTTAGGTACAAACCCTGAAAGATCGGCGAAGCTTGTGATGCCGGAATCCTGCATTCTTTCGCCGGTAATGGCGGTCATGGAAATAGGCACGTCTTGAAGACTTTGAGCGCGCTTCTGCGCGGTCACTATAATTTCTTCAAGCTGGGCGGCGTATGTGCCGGTAGATATGGTCGCTATGGCTAGTGCCATGCTACTGATTTTTAGAAATGAGCTTTTTTTCATTGGTCTTCCCCTGATTGCTATTAAAGCGGTTTTTCCGCATTTATAATTATTATTTGTTAGCTGGGAAGGGCCCGATGTAAGACTTCTTAAAAAATAATATCCCAGCATTTATTGTTATTTTTATGTAGGTATTGATTACTTTTATGTTCGCTTATATATGGATGTGAAGTGTTGATTTTATTTATAGTTGAATTGAAGACCTACTAATTCATTTAGCCAGTGCTTTCGTACAGTCTTGATAAATAGAGAAAATTTTTAGTGAAATTTATAATAGCCCATGAGCACCCTTAAGCACTGTCTCAAAGCGTCATTGTCATGTCTATTTCGGCCAAAAGTCGCTTATAGAGACGCAAGACCCATTAAAATAACCGTATAATGTAAAAGTGAATAGAATTAATGTCGTTTTTATACGTCTTTGTCAGTTTCGATTTTTCCTTGAGCAATAAATTGGCGTTTTTTATATCTATTTAAATTTGAGTAGATTTTTTTTACGACACCATTTACCTTTAATTTATCGGGTTTATAGTTTAGTCATTTCGAGTTTAGGAGAATTCTCCAAGCTCTCGAGCTTCTTGCCCTCTGGCCTATTAATTTGGTGTGTCGTTAGCCCGCGGGAGGTCAGTCTGTTATTGCTGTTTAATTCGACTTTGAATTGAATTCTATGGTCTATATTTACAGGACGTAAATAATTGAACAGGGATCTGTTTTGAACATAACAATTTTTGGAAGTGGATACGTTGGCCTAGTTACTGGGGCCTGTTTCGCCAATGTGGGTAACCAAGTGGTCTGTGTGGATATAGACCAAGCCAAAATCGATGCCCTAAACGCGGGTCATGTGCCGATTTATGAACCTGGCCTTGAAGGCTATCTCAGCAGCTCACTGGCGGATGGCAATATCAAATTTACCACCGACGCGGCAATGGCGGTGGAACATGCAGAGATGATTTTTATTGGAGTGGGCACTCCAGCCAATGAAGATGGCTCTGCTGATCTGCAATATGTACTTAATGTGGCCAGGACTATTGGCGAGCATATGCACAGCTTCAAGGTTGTGGTGAATAAGTCCACGGTTCCCGTAGGCAGCGCAGATCTAGTGGCAGAGCAAATTCAGATGGCCCTGACTCAGCGCAAGTTTGACTGTGACTTCAGCGTGGCATCCAATCCAGAGTTTCTTAAAGAGGGCGCCGCACTGGCTGACTTCACTCGCCCTGACAGAATTATTGTGGGCACAGACAGTGCCAGGGTTGAAGAGATGATGCATGAGCTCTATTCCCCTTATAACCGCCAGCGGGACAAGCTTATCTTTATGGATGTGCGCTCTGCGGAATTGACCAAATATGCTGCCAACTCGATGCTGGCGACAAAAATCAGTTTTATCAATGAGATTGCCAATATCGCCGAGCTTGTGGGAGCGGATATTGAGCAGGTACGCATAGGTATGGGGTCAGATGCTCGTATAGGCTACAGCTTTATCTATCCCGGCTGTGGTTTTGGCGGTTCCTGTTTCCCCAAAGACCTCCGCGCTATGGAAGCGACTGCAGTCAACGCTGGGTATCAACCTAAGCTATTAAGTGCAGTGACAGCGGTGAACGATGAACAAAAGCATCGTCTGTTTGACAAGCTGTCGGATTATTTCAATGGTGACTTGCGTGGCAAGACCGTAGCGCTGTGGGGCTTAGCCTTTAAACCGGGCACCGACGATATGCGTGAGGCACCTAGTCGCCTGTTAATGGAGGCACTGTGGCGCCAGGGCGCGTCTGTGCGTGCTTACGATCCACATGCCATGGACGCGACTCAGTCTATTTATGGGGTGCGTGATGATTTATTGCTCTGTGGTACCAAAGAGGCGGCCCTCAGTGGGGCCGATTTGCTGGTGGTCTGTACTGAATGGAAACCCTTTTGGTCGCCCGACTTTGGTGAGATTAAAGCCGCGCTCACCTACCCGGTGATTTTCGACGGCCGCAACCTCTATGATCCCAAGCGTCTTGAAGAGCATGGTCTGCAGTACTTTGCCATTGGCCGTCAGAACCATTTTGAAGGCCGTGAACCAGTCACCGAGCACGATGAGTTGGCCAATAGCTCGATCAATCATTCAGGCGCGGCCATAGAGGTCCTCAAAGCGGACAATGTCGTCCTCTCCTAAGTAGGTGCCGGACTGTATTTCAATTAGCTCGATCGCAATTTTGCCTGGATTCTCAAGGCTGTGAACCGCGCCAATTGGAATATAGACCGATTCATTTTCACAGATTAAACGCTCTTCATCGTCTATGCGGACCTTTGCTGTGCCGCTGACGACCACCCAGTGCTCGGCGCGATGATGATGCATCTGCACGGAAAGCTTGGCTTCAGGTTTTACGGTGATGCGCTTCACTTGAAAGCGCGACCCCTTGTCCATGGAGTCGTATTTCCCCCAGGGGCGATAGACTTCTCGATGATGGATATATTCCGAGCGCTGCTCGGACTTTAGAATATCAACCAGCTGTTTGACCTTCTCCACATGATCTTTGTGGGCCACCAATAAGGCATCCTTTGTGTCCACTATAACCAGATCAGTGATACCCAATGTGGCCACCAGCTTGTGTTCTCCGTGAACATAGTTGTTGCTGCTCTCAATACTGATGGTATCCCCAACCTCCACATTGCCCTGTTCATTCTTTGGCAACAGTTCGAGTAGCGACGACCAGCTACCCAAGTCGTTCCACTCAGGATCCATTGGCATAACCATGGCATTAACGGTTTTTTCCATCACTGCATAGTCAATTGATTCCGCAGGGCAGGCGGAAAAGAGATCGACATCCGGGCGTACAAAATCCATGTCCACAGTGTTGGTCTGCCATGACCGTTGGCAGGCGCTGTAAATATCGGGGCGCAGTGTTTCCAGTTCCTTGAGAAAAGCATCACCGCGAAACATAAATATGCCGCTATTCCAGAGGTAATCCCCTCTGGCGATCAAATTTTCTGCCCGCTCAAGGTCAGGTTTTTCGATAAACTCGCCGATCTTTTGTGGCTGATCCCCGACCAGTGGCTCAGCACTTTTAATGTAGCCATAGCCGGTGGCCGGATGGCTGGGTTTAATACCGAAGGTAATCAATGCGCCGTCTGCCGCGGCTTTTTCTGCGGCACTAACCGCTGCGAGAAATGCCTGGGGATTGTCCATATGATGATCTGCTGGCAGCACTAGTAAAGTAGCATCCGGGTCTATCTCTTTGGCTAGCAGTGCGGCCAGACAGATGGCGGGCGCGGTATTGCGTCCAGAGGGCTCTAATATAATGCCGTTGTGCTCAGTGCCTGCCAGGCGCAACTGTTCTGCGGCAATAAAACGGTGATCTTCATTGCAGACGATAATCGGTGGCGCGCACTTGAGGCCCTGCAAACGCGTCAGCGTTGCCTGCAGCATGGTCTCTTGACCAACAAGGGGTAAAAACTGTTTGGGGTAGAGTTGTCGCGACAGCGGCCAGAGTCGAGTACCGGAGCCACCGGCAATAATCACAGGTTGGAGCATATAAAATCCTTTTGGTTCGATGTAAATCCGTTTTGAAAAGTCTTATTCGTCGATAAGTTGTTACCTACCTAACTGTAGTTCGAATTGTCTTGAATTTCCTTGGCAGAGTTGTGGGGCTTGTGTAGAATGCCCACGTCAGAAGAAATAGGAGCATAGCTCAGTTGGTTAGAGCACTTGCATGACATGCAAGGGGTCCGCAGTTCAAGTCTGCGTGTTCCTACCATTTCTTCAGATTAGGCCAGGTGCAGCTATAAGATTTTTTAGTCAATGATCTTCCAATAGCGCGCGACGATTTTAAAACCCTTGCAAGCATTAGCCTGCAAGGGTTTTTTCGTTTCAGTAGTGCTGCTTTTACTCTCAATATACTCAACACCGACTTTAATTGGGTACTGCGCTATCTCTGCCTGATTGATTCCTATACTGTGCAGCTAAATACATTTAAGTACATTTAAGTACATCTAAATACATCCACTATTTTTGTCCAGCAGCCCGTTTA
>CAJQJT010000111.1 GCA_905478725.1 uncultured Pseudomonadales bacterium | reverse complement strand
AAGGAAGGACTTAGACTGAATATCTTTAACAGCAATCTTAATACCACCTTTGTCACCCAAAGGCATATACATAATACCCTTAAGATCGGTCATGCTCTCATCGCCGAAGGTAGCTTCTAGTTTTCCGCCCCACTCGCCGGTTGGTTCAGTTCTTTGAACGTTAATCACACCACCAATGGTGTTACGTCCAAAAAGCGTGCCCTGTGGGCCACGAAGTACTTCAACTGACTCGACATCAAAGAAGTCAAAGATTGCGCCAGAGTTGCTCGCCATAAAGACGCCGTCAATTGCGACACCGATAGTAGATTCAATCGACTTTTCGATATCGTCATAGCTCAGGCCTCGAATAGAGGGGCTGAGAGAGTGCGAACCCTGCGAAGTCTGGTGCAATTCAACATTAGGAACCAATTTGGCAACATCTACGACGCTCCTGATGGAGCCTCTTTCGAGCTGGCCTGGTGTAATAGCAGTAACGGCTACAGGAACATCCTGAATAGATTCTTGACGCTTTCGAGCAGTAACAATTACTTCCTCGAGAACTGTCGCACCAACGGCTACGTTGGCGTACAAAGGTAACATGCACACAGAAATCAGGGCTGGAAGCACCTGCTTCTTAAAGTTTTTCTGATAATTCATCGATTTATCCCCTCAGGACATTATTATAATTTTGTTCAAAGCAGATGCCCTGTAACCCTTTACAGGCGGCATCTTTACACTTTTACTCCCCGCAAACAAAAAACAATCGAGACTGCTTTTTAATTCGACTGAGCTGAATATAAACCCATGATTAGCAAATTTCAACTTATTTTATTCATGTGAGTATCTCCTAGTTGAGCTAAATATGGACGGTTTTTTGCTTCTGTCAAGACCGCTTATGAGTCTAGGGTATTGATTAATATGAAGAAAATTTAATAGCAGCTGTTTATAGGAGTCCCTCATGCAATCAAATTACAAACAATATTGAATGTTTTTATAATCTAGGTTACCTTGACCTACTTGGATTAAGAACTAGATCTATGTCTAGGTATCTTGAGAGAAAGCCATTTAATCACTTCCACCAGCACTCTAAGGCCGACAATGCGATTACGTACCAAAAATCTAGCCGACTACGCTCAAGCCAAAGCCATCAGCACGCCCGAGGCAGTTGCGATTTATCTTGAGTCTGGTGAACATATTGAGTTCGGGAGTATTTTTAAAGAGGCGATGGCCTTGGCTACATCGCTTTCCAGCCTAGGCTTAAAAGCTGGTGATGTCATTAGCTTTCAACTGCCTAATTGGCGGGAGACCGTCGCCATTGATATAGCGGCGGTGTGGTTGGGCTTAGTAGTTAATCCAGTGATACCTATATACCGAGACCATGAACTAGCCTTTATTCTCGCCGACAGCCGCTGCCGCTGTCTGTTTATCCCTGGCGTTTATCGCGGTTACGACTTCCCGCAAATGATTGAGCGCCTTTCCCCCGAACTGCCAGATCTGCAGCATGTGATCGCTGTCCGTCACCCCGAACAGGTAGAAGGGCAGGATGACCAGATGCTGCGCTATGAGAATTTGATTCAAGAGAACAGTGGGCCCACGCCAGAACAACAGCCCACAGATATGTCTGCAGTAAAGGTGCTGATGTATACCTCCGGAACCACCGGTCGCGCCAAAGCGGTGAGGCATTCCCATCAATCCCTATCTCGAGCCATAGACAATGGCGTAGAAGGCTGGGGGCTAGGTGAGGGCGATGTTATGTTAATGCCCTCACCTGTGACTCATATAACCGGTTTTGCCAATGGAATTGAGCAGGCTTTTATTAGCGACTGTAAAACCGCCTTTATGGAACGCTGGGATGTGGATCTGGCTGCTACCTATATAGAGAAGGTGGGTGCCACAGGCTGTGTCAGTGCCACGCCATTCCTGCAAGAGCTGGTGGAGAAAGCCCAGCGCGATTCATTAACTCTGCCCACATTGCGCTTTTTTGCCTGCGGCGGGGCCTCTGTTCCACCGAACCTAATCGCCGACGCCCACAAAGTCTTTGCCAACTGCCGGGCTTTTAGAGTCTATGGCTGCACCGAAGCGCCGCTGATTACTGTGGGCTTTCTGCAACCTGAAGAAGAAACTCTGGCGGCAACCACCGATGGCCGCATCAATAACTGGGATGTACTGATTGTCGACGACGATGGCCAGACCCTGGCCCAGGGCGCCGATGGTGAGATTTTGGTCAAGGGTCCGGCGCTAATGCTTGGCTATGGCGAAGAGCAGCAGACGCGCCAGGCGATCAATAATCAAGGTTACTTCGCCACCGGTGATATAGGTCACATCACTCCAGAGGGCGCCATTGTGATCACCGATCGCAAAAAGGACATCATTATCCGCGGTGGCGAAAATATTTCCGCCCGTGAAATTGAAGATGTCTTGCACCGCCACGACCTGATCAGCGAGGCAGCAGTGGTTGCCATGCCCCATGCACGACTGGGGGAGGGCGTCTGTGCCTTTTTGGTCATGCGTGACTCAGCAGTCTTTGGTATGCCGGAGCTGCAAGCCTTTTTGCAAGAGAGCGGCTTGGCCAAACAAAAATGGCCACAGCGCATTGAACTGAGTGAAGAGCTGGGAAAAACCGCTTCCGGAAAAGTACGCAAGGATATTTTGCGTCAGCAGGTCAAAGCGCTGATTGAATCTGAAGCCTAATTTTTGCCGTTGAGAGCACTATTTAGAATGGTAAGAGGTCTGTTTATGTTTCTTCCATTGCATTCGTTTGGCTATAACCATAAAATAAAAACAGGCTTGATTGTTTAGTGCAAAAGCCGCACTTCAACAGAGATGATTTATGACTGACAATGTTTTCCGCACTGATGTCCGCGCTTTTCTGGCTGAGTCTTTGACCCCAGAGATTAAGCGCGCGGGTGAACTGATGACCAGTGTGTTTGCCGATTTTGATGCAACCATGGACTGGCACAAAATTCTCCACGCCAAAGGCTGGGTGGCCCCAGATTGGCCCCAGGAACATGGTGGCACTGGCTGGACCCTGAGTCAGCGCTATATCTTCCAAGAAGAGTGCAAACTGGCCAATGCCCCGGCGCTATTTGCCATGGGCCTACAGATGCTCGGCCCCATGCTAATCCGCTACGGCACCGCAGAACAAAAAAACTACTACTTACCGCGCATGCTCTCCGGCGAAGATGTTTGGTGTCAAGGTTACTCTGAGCCCGGTGCCGGCTCTGATCTGGCGTCACTGATGACCGCCGCGGTTCGCGATGGCGATGACTACATTATCAATGGTTCAAAAATCTGGACCAGTTACGCCCAGCACTCGAACAAAATTTTCTGTCTGGTTCGCACCTCGAAAGAGGGCAAGCCCCAGGCCGGTATCAGTTTTATTCTTGTGGATATGGACGCCAAGGGTTTATCGGTTGAGCCCATAGTCGGTCTCGACGGCACCGTTGAACAGTGCCAGGTCTATTTCGATGATGTGCGGGTTCCTGCGGCCAATTTAGTTGGCGCAGAAAATCAGGGTTGGGATGTGGCCAAGTCGTTGCTGGAGTTTGAGCGCGGCGGCCATAACTTCACCATCGACCACAAAAAACAGATGGCGAAAATTGATCGCCAGGCCAGCACGCAGCTCTCGGCTGACGGCGGCCTTTGGAAAGATAACCCGGTATTTGAGGCTAAATTAGCCGATGTTGCGGTTGATGCACTGGCTCTAGAGTTCACCGAACTGCGGGTTAAAGGCGCCTTTGTCGCCGGCGGCAATGCCGGTGCACTGTCCTCCTTAATCAAAGTGATGGGTACCGAAATCGGTCAGCGCTTTAATGAACTGAGTGTCGAAATGATGGCCGAACACGCGTTTGTTAAACAGCTCGATGCTCTGTTACCTGGATTTGAAGGAGAGGCCATCGGCCCCAGCTGTGGCCTCACCACCATGGCCGAATATATCAACAATCGCGCAGCGACTATTTATGGCGGTTCCGCTGAGATTCAGCGGGACATTATCGCCAAGCGGGTATTGCACCTTTAAATTTTAGTTAGAAATAGTTTTAGATAAAAAACAGAAACAGAAATAGGAAATTAAATGTTTATTGAATACAGCGAAGAGCAAAACATGTTGCGCGACAGCGCAGAGCGTTACCTTCGCGATAACTACAGTTTCGATAGCCGCCAAGCCGCTGTTAAGCAGGCCCGTGGATACGACGCTGATCAATGGCAGACCTTTGCAGAATTGGGTTGGCTAGCGATGACATTTAAAGAGGAGTCCGATGGCTTTGGCGGCGGCGCTCTGGAGACCATGATTCTCTGCGAACAGTTCGGCAAATTTCTGGTGTTGGAACCCTATCTTGAATCTGTTGTTCTGGTAGGCGGCCTTATTGAAGCCGGTGCCCAGCCAGCGATTAAAGAGCAGTATCTTTCGGGCCTGATCGCCGGAGAATTACAGGGCGCATTTGCCTACTTGGAAGAGGGCAGTGTTGCAGACCCCACTCATGTTCAGACAACTGCTGAGTCCAGTGTCGATGGCTTTTTACTCAATGGTAAAAAGACCGTGGTATTGAACGGCCCAGAAGCGGATTGCTTTGTTATCTCGGCGCGCACTGGCCCTGCCGCTGATGAGAGCGGCTCCAGCGAAGGTATCAGTTTGTTCTTTGTCAGCAAAGATGCGCCGGGTCTAAGCCTAACCAATTACAAAACCTACGACGGTCGCTCTGCCTCTGAGTTACAGCTGGAGAATGTTGCAGTCACGGCCCAAGCCCTGGTGGGTGAGTTGAACAATGGCTTTGCTATAGCAACGCCGGTGTTTTCTCGC
>CAJQJT010000110.1 GCA_905478725.1 uncultured Pseudomonadales bacterium | reverse complement strand
ATGTACTGGCCCATATCATTGAGCACCTGGATACCTTTAACGTCGGGGTAAATGTCGAGAATATTGATCATCTCTTTTTTAACTCTCTCCCAGGCCGCCACCTGCATACTGCCGGAGGTGTCGATAACAAAAATAATATAGTCGCTGTCCACTGGGATGCCGCCAATAAGATTATTCTGCTGCTTGAACTCAGGACCTACTAGGCGCTCCATCTCCTCGGTGAGAATCTGCATCACCAGCTGTAACTGCTCTGTTTCCCGGGCCTGAGATAGTGAGATAGTGGTTGCCTGTTTGTCGACGCTGGCGAGCTTGGCCTTGAGCCGCGCCACTCGCTCAATCAGCTCTGAGAGCTGTTGTTTGCGAGATTTAAGCTGGTCGTTGAGCACCACAGATTCGCCGCGCACATCAAATAGCTGCTGTTGAAATTCTTTTACTGTGCCGCGCAATGCTTCTTCCGCTTCTTCTAGGGCGCCGGGATCGCCAACCTTGGCGATGACTAAAAGAAGCACAATGGCGCCAAAGCCACAGCTGATAACATCGAGAAACGAGATACTGGCTTCCTGAGACTCGCGACGTTGACGTTTCATGGCCAATCCCTGGAGGGGGCAATAAAGGCCCCTTGGGTATTTACGCCAAGCTGCCAAAATAGCGCCGCGGCCTCGGGATCGCCTTCCATGGGAAACAGAATAGTATTCACTGGCATGCCGCCGGGCAGGCTATCCAAGGCTTTGGCAAAGAATTTGCGGCGCTGTTGGCCACTGACCATATACTTTTTCGGTGGCGTGGCACCCTGAGTAGGCAGACCATCGGTGAGAATAAACATATTGTCTGGCTGGTCTTCGAAATCATTGATCGAGTTGAGGGCATTGATCAGACTGGTGCCATTCCCCGGCGAGTATTGGCGAATGCCTTCAACTACCTGTTCCAACACTAACGAGTCCGCCGCATCCAGCCACTCTCCCTCAGAGCCTGCTAAGGCTGGCTGTGCGTCGATATTAAACATATAGACTTGGAAGCGACTGCTGGGAGGCAGCTGCGCCAACAGCCACTCTACAGTGCGCAATGTCCACTGCCATTTGGGAGACTGCTGTTTATCTTGGTCACTCATATTTCGGCGTCGCACTGCGTTCACTACTGTATCCGCGAGCATACTGGCGGAACCGTCCACCAGAATAATCACCCGCTCGCCGCCGAGCTTTAAGCCGGTCAAATATTGGCGATTACCGTCGCCGAGAAATTCTCGCACCTTGTCGCCAAAGTCTACCTCTTCCATCTCTGCGGTCTGTTCTTCAAGCTGCTCCACCTGGCGGCGCAGTTTAGCTATATCGTCTTTGGGGTCGGATTGGATACTTCTTTCGATTTCCTCAAGATCTGTGAGCACTCTGTCTGATGCTCCCTGAGCTTTAACCAATTCAAGCTGCAATTGCTCGAGGCTGTTTAAGAGTTCGGTCTTCGACTCCTCAGCTTGACGGATGTCTTCCTGTAATAGTTCTACTTCCGATGCAAGCCGTGGGTCTGGGGTGACAATCTCGGTGGCATTGTGGCGCAAAATCAAAAATAGCAGAGTCACTGCACCAAAGCCGCAGGCCATGATGTCGAGAAACGAGAGGCTAAAGGCAATATTGCGACGCTTTTTAGCCATTGCAGACCTCGATTAACTCGAATTTGTAGGCGTTTATATGCAGCTCCATACCACAGAGGGCTATATGGGGTAATTCGACTGTGGCTTTGGGGTTTTTGTGCAGCGCCACAACCTGTTCACCTTCGATGATCAGCACGGCTGCTGCGTTGGTGTCATGACGCTCTAAAACCTGTACTCGGTCGCCCTCGATAGTAATGCTAAGGGGTTGTTGCAGCGGCCATGCCTGTCCCTGGTAGAGCAGATGTGTGGCTGTGCCCGGAGGCCTGAGCACGAGTTGCGGCTTGGCCGACTTATCCTCCAGTTGTTGAACTGAGGTGATACGGTGCAGATCGTCGCTTTCGGTGAGTAACGCATGGGCTATCAAATCATCGGCAAATTTAAAGCAGCTATCGACCCCCTGATGAGCTTTTAACTGTCTTGAGGCGTGAAACTCATCTGTGAGTATGGAAATCATCCGCGCATTTTTCGAGAAGCTAACATCGTTGTCGGAAAATTGTCGCAGCATGGATGTGAGTTTGTTGAGCCGACTTGAGAGCAGCTCTAGGACTTCTGACTTATACAGCATCACCGGCAGGTCGCCCCGGGGTGACGGAATGACCATGCCGTATTCCGACTGTGACTCAAAGCGTATGACCCAATCTGGTAGCAAATCATAGATTGCCTGTTCCCCCTGGGGCGCGTCCATGGGGTCAAAGCGAAAGTTCTTCACTAGCTTGTCGCGAATATGTTTGGCCAGCAGTGAGTAGATATCCATGGCGCCGAGCTCAGGCAGTACTCGCTGTGCGGTAATTTGCACGCTGTCTTCGCGGAAGCTAATTTGGCTGGCGACAGATTGAAAAAGGTGCAGGTCTATGTGCAATGTGGTTTTTTCTTTTTCTTGTCCTTTCGGACCATGGACATAGTCCGCCATATACATACAGTCGGCGAGGCTGCTGTCGACGACCCCAATGACCTTGACCGGAATGGCGCTGAGTAGTCCCAATAATAAAGACAGCTGTTCGTCATCGAAGCAGGCGGCAACACTGATCACCAACTGCTCTGGTGAACCGGCACTGGTGAGCAGTGTTTTCAACTGGGCAAAAGCAATATCCGCATGGTGGCGGGCCCAGGGCAAATCCCCGGATAATTCGGTCTGATTGAGATTGCGCCAGTACTGACGATAGACGTTTTGCGGTTGCAGCCAGGCCTGTTTGCGCGCTTCTATCCCGGTAATAATGCCATCGCCTGTTTGTAGGGCAAAACCGGGTTCGGAGAATACCTCTCCGTTCTGATTTTTAATCAGCAGAGCTTGATCATTTAGTTCGAGGACAGCGAGACTCATGATTTATTTGGCCTTTAAAAAGCGCAGCAAGTTGTTTTCACAGTAGGCATGAGAGTCTAGTACCAAGCGCTCCTGAATAAGTTGTAACTGATGCATAAAAAACATCACTACCATGCTGATGAGCAAAGCAATAAAGGTTGAGTTAAAGGCCACACCAAGACTGCTGGTCACACCGGCAATATTACCCTGCATGGCTTCGTGTGCCTGGCCCAGTGCTGCGCCTATACCGCGCACTGTGCCGATAAAACCAATCGATGGAATCGCCCAGGTGATATAGCGAACCATGGAGAGCTCGGAATCCAGGCGGTCGTTTTCATTGTTGCAGACAACGTTGACTGCATCTGTAGCCGATTGCACGCTGTCGGTGACTTGGAAACGTGTCAATGCCGTTTGCAGAGCCCGAGGTAGCAGCAGCGAACGCTGCATCTCCCCCAGTGACTGCAGTGGTCGCGCCAGCTGACTGGCGTCCTCCGGTAACACCCGCGATCCTTCACTGATACTAATTAGGGCGCTTGAGAACATTTTTTGTTCGCGCAGGGCATTGCGAGTTTTGTAACCCATAATCGCCAATGCCCAGATCATCAGAATAAAACAGGCTTCTTGCTCAAGGTCTTTGATTACAATAAAAAACGATCGCGGCACCTCGTAATCTTCACCTGCCGCTGCCATTTCTGCATGGTGACGAATAGTGCTCTCGGCATTGGGCCGCACCACGGTGACGAAAATCGCATGCACGACGATAATCGCTAGTAGCAGGGCGACTAGTTGAAAAAACATTTCATTGGTGTGACTTTTCATTACAGGCTCCTGTTATTGCAGCCTTCTGAGGGCTGCTTAATGTTCAGTTGGTCTAAATATCAGAGGGCAGTGGCACCGGAAAATCTTCAGAGATCTCCTCGCTGGGCTTAAAGTCCCCAGTGGTTTTCTTTTTACTGGCTGCTGCCGACTCTTGGTTGTTGGATGATTCGTCTGGCCCAGTTTTTTGATTAGGGGCTGTTTGTTTAGCTGCCTGTTGTTGAGATGCTTGTTTTTGAGAGACAGTTTGCTCAACAGCCTCCTCTGTCTGAGGCTCCGCTATCTCAGCAGAATCTTGCGACCAGAGTACCGACGAGCCCAGCATAGTAGCTAGAAGCCCTAGGGCGCATAGAAATCTGACAATTTTGGTCATAGAGTCGCTCTTGTTTGATCTATCATGGTTTTTGCCCACTCGGTGCTCTGATTACCTGAGGCGATGTGATCCGGGCCCTGGGCTAAAGCGCCCGACCTGGTTTATCCACATAGCGCGCTATCCTAAAGCCTAAATCAATCCGCCCATCAGTACCAGAATCTCTATAGCTGAGGCGCAGTTCGGTGCGTGAGGCAAGGGCCCAGCTGGCGCCGCGAATCACATGTTTATTGCCCTGCTCGGGGCCTCTGGGATCCAGATCAGGCTCACTGCGATTGGGGCGTATATCAAAGTAGTCATTGACCCACTCGGCGACGTTGCCACTCATATCATAAAGTCCCTTGCTGTTCGCCGAGAAACTGCCAACTACAATGATCAGTATCCAGTCTCTGCGGTAGTTGGCAGT
>CAJQJT010000109.1 GCA_905478725.1 uncultured Pseudomonadales bacterium | reverse complement strand
CGCGCTGCATAGGAATCGATGCGACAAACTGTCGAATTGCTTCACCGTACTGAGGATCATCGGCAACCGCTTTGGTCATCGCGGTTTCAGTGTAGCCCGGGGCAATCGCATTGAGGCGAATTCCCTGACCGGCAAATTCCGGCGCATGTTTGCGCATCCACTTGGCCACTGCCTGCTTGCTACCGCTGTAACAGTCATGCCCGCTAACCTCTGGCAGCATAGCGTCGATGTTCTGCCACTGGTCTTCGAGTAACAGCTCAACCAGCTCAGGCTTTTGGCACAGCGGCGCTGAATTAGACGACACCATCACCACACTGCTGCCCGGAGCCAGACGCTGGCGCAGGCCATTAATAATCTCAATGCTGCCGGTATAGTTAATGCTGAGGATCTTTTTCAAATCGGGAAAATGCGAAGCGACGCCGGCGCAGGTAATAATGCCCTCAATGCTTTCTGGAAGTATCTCAAGCAGGGCCGTAATCGCCGCTTGACGCTGGCTCGCTTCAGACAGATCGACCTCAATATCCGCATCGCGTAAATCCAGTACCACTACTCGATGGCCGGCCGCTTTTAGGCGCGCTTTGATGGCCGCGCCAATACCGGTGGCGCCTCCGGTCAATACATAAGTCGCCATAATATCTATTCCTCTCCGCTGTCGATTACAGTCTGTATAGCGCTGCCCGGAAGGGCCTGCATACCGCCGTCAATTTCAAGAATTTTACCGCTGACAAAACTACTGGCCGAGGAGGCGAGATATAGCGCACCAAGGGCAATATCCTCTGGTTGGCCGAGTCGCTTCAGGGGAATCCAGCGGGTAGTGTTTTTCAGTCTGGTTGCATCTTGCGTAATAAAGGCGGTGCTGGGTGTTTCTATGGCGCCGGGTGACACGGCATTGACACGAATATGCGGTGACAGCTCATAGGACATAACCTTGGTCATCTGATTCATACCAGCCTTAGCTGCCGCATAGGCGGAGAAATTTTTATCCACCATCCAGCTGAGTGCCGAGGATACATTGACAATGGTTGGGCTGTCGGCGGCGCGCAACAGACCGAGACAGAGGTGGGTGAGGGTATAGGCCGAAGTGAGATTGATTCGCACTGTGTGTTCAAAGCGACCCATGTCGACTTTCTCTATACTGCCCCAGCCCTTGCCTGGCGCACCGGCGTTATTGACCAGAATGTCGAGGCTATCGCTGTGCTCTGTAACTTTGGCGACCAGGGCTTTAAGTTGGTCTTCCTTGGTTACGTCGCAGACTATAGCTTCGGCCTTGACGCCAAACCCGCGGCAGGCTTCTGCAACCTGCTCAATATCGTCTATGCTGCGCGCCACGCAAAATACATTGGCGCCCATCTCGGCAAAACTTTTTGCGATGCTGGCGCCAATACCTTTGCCAGCTCCGGTGACGATCGCGGTTTTTCCATCCAGTCTAAATGCATCGAGTAACATTTTTTTCTCCTCCAGTGGCGCTATTTTTTGTCTTGAAAATAACTGACACCACCGATAATGGTCTCAATAATTTTAATATCTTTGAGTTTTCCTGGGTGCAGCAGGGGGTTGTCTTCTAACAGGGTGAAGTCGGCGTACTTACCGACACTGATAGAGCCGATCTCATGGTCTAGATGGACTTGCCAGGCAGCGTCAATGGTAATGGCTTTGAGTGCGCTGGCGACGCCAACACGCTCATCCTCACCCAGTGTGGCGCCGCTGGCGGTCTGACGATTAACACTGGACCATGCCGACAGTAGAGGTTGCATAGGGACAATAGGGGTATCCAGATGAGTACTGAAGCGCAGGCCTATTTTTTCGGCACTGCGCAGTGGGCTGATATGACTCGCTCGCTCTGAGCCAATTAGCACATCGCGGTGCTGGTCACCCCAATAGTAGGTGTGGGCGACAAAAAAACTTGGGGTAACATCCAGCTGCTGCATCCGTTGTAGCTGATCTGGGCGAGCCATTTGCGCATGGATTAAAATTGTTCGCTCCACTGGCTGGCCCAGAGTAGTTTGCACATAGTCGATGGCGTCGAGAATGTCGTCAATCGAGGCATCGCCATTACCGTGTATAACCGCCTGAAAACCGGCTTGCGCAATATTGAAGACTTTGCTTTTGAGTTCATCTAGGGGAATGCGTGGATAGCCTCGGTAGAGGTCATCGCCCTTATGAGGGCTGTGATAGGGATGGGTTAAATAACCGGTAAAGCCCTGAATGGAACCGTCGGCAATCAACTTTATGGCGCCAATATGGCGCTGGTTAGTGGCCAGGTCTGCGGCCTTGACCTTGCCCTCAATAAGCTCGAGGCCAAGGCTGTCGTAGTCGGGAAAAATAACCAAACGCTGGGGAATTTTGTTGAGCCCCATAGCGAGCGTTAATCCCTGAACATATTGCCCAGAGGCATTGCTCGCCTGGGCGGTAGTAACCCCGTTGCTGAGGTACTCCTCGCGGGCAAAGTCGACCATGGCGATAAACTGCATCAGGCTCAGGTCGAGGGCCGACTTTTGAAAGGCCAGTGCGGCGTTTTCTTCCACCAGACCGTTGGCTGTGCC
>CAJQJT010000108.1 GCA_905478725.1 uncultured Pseudomonadales bacterium | reverse complement strand
ATCGGCAGCGAGTTCCGCCTCGGCGGCCACAAACTCATCGCCCTGGCCCCCAACCGCCAAGCCTACTCAGAACTCTCCGCCCTGATCACTCTCGCCCGCCGCCGCGGCGACAAAGGCAGCTACCAGTTGGACTGGAACGATCTCAAAGACAACCTGCGCAGCGCACTGCTCATTTGGATACCCTCACAACAGCTTGACGATGACCATCGGCGTGGCGAACAACTCAGCAGCTGGTTCAAAGACCGGCTCTGGATCGGTGTCACCCACCTACTCAGCGGTCATGACGCCAACGACTATTATTACTACCGCAATCTCGCGGCTATGTGGCAACTGCCTATGGTCGCCTGCGGTGACGTGCATATGCACAGCCGCCAGCGCCAACCACTGCAAGACACATTGACCGCCATCCACCACAACTGCTCGGTGATGCAGCTGGGGCAACGGCGCTTTGCCAACAGCGAACGCCACCTGCGCGGGCTCAACCAGCTAGAGAAACTCTACCCTGCGGCCCTGCTTCGGGAAACCCTGAACATAGCCAAACGCTGCCACTTCTCACTGGAAGAGCTGCGCTACGAATATCCCTCAGAAGTGGTGCCAGAGCATCTCACTGCCACCGAGCAACTGCGATTTCTGGTGGAAGAAGGCGTCGGCAAGCGTTGGCCCGATGGTATTAGTTCAATCATCCGCAAGCAGATTGAATATGAGTTGCAGGTAGTCGCTGAGCTTAACTATGAAAGCTATTTTTTAACTGTCCACGACATAGTCGCCTTTGCTCGCAGCCGTAATATTCTCTGCCAGGGTCGCGGTTCAGCGGCTAACTCCGTGGTTTGCTACTGCCTGTTTATCACCGAGGTCTCACCGGACCAGATTTCATTATTGTTCGAACGCTTTATCTCCAGAGAACGCAACGAGCCACCGGATATAGACGTGGACTTTGAGCATCAGCGCCGGGAAGAGGTAATTCAATATATCTACAAAAAATACAGCCGCGAACGGGCCGCTCTGGCTGCCACGGTGATCAGCTACCGACCCCGCAGCGCGGTGCGCGATGTGGGCAAAGCCCTGGGGCTGGATGCATTGTTTATTGAGCAACTCAGCCAATCCATGTCTTGGTGGGACCGACAGGCAGATCTTCAGGCACTGTTTCAACAGCAAGGCGGTGATAGCCAGGGGCAGATCGCCGAGCACTTTTTTAAACTGCTCAATGAGATCCTCGGTTTTCCCCGCCATCTCTCCCAGCATGTGGGCGGTTTTATTATTACCAAAAGTCCTATCAGCACTCTGGTCCCAGTGGAAAACGCCAGCATGGCTGAACGTACGGTGATTCAATGGGATAAATACGATATCGAAGCCCTGGGTCTGCTGAAGATCGATATTCTGGCTCTGGGTATGCTCAGCGCAGTGCACCGCTGTTTTGATCTGATCAGCGACCATCAGCAGATCGATTTAACCATGCAATCTATCCCCAAAGATGATCGCGCTACCTACGACATGCTCTGCGCCGCCGACAGTGTGGGTGTGTTTCAGATTGAATCCCGAGCCCAGATGGCTATGTTGCCGCGATTAAAACCACGCTGTTTTTATGATCTGGTTATCGAGATTGCCATTGTGCGTCCCGGCCCTATTCAAGGCGGTATGGTGCATCCCTATTTGCGTCGTCGACAGGGTTTGGAAGGGGTGGACTATCCCAGTCAGGAAATTAAATCGGTGCTTGAACGGACTCTGGGTATACCCGTTTTTCAGGAGCAGGTCATTCGTCTGGCTATGGTTGCGGCGGGATTTAGTGGCGGTCAGGCAGATCAGTTGCGCCGCGCCATGGCCAGTTCTGGCAAGGTCGGCTCAAGTTCGGGCAATAACCCCACCCTGGCCCAGTTTGAACAGAAACTCACCGACGGCATGATGGCGCGGGGCTACTCTCTGGATTTTGCCGAGCGCCTGTTTAAGCAAATCCAGGGCTTTGGGGTCTACGGCTTTCCCGAATCTCACTCCGCCAGCTTTGCCCTACTCGCCTATGTCTCCGCCTGGCTTAAATGCCACCATCCTGCGGCCTTCTGCTGTGCCCTGCTCAACAGCCAGCCCATGGGTTTTTACACCCCATCACAGCTATTACAGGACGCTCAGCGGCATCGGATTGAGATCCGCCCCATAGATGTGTGCCACAGCGGCTGGGAGCACAGCTTGGAAACGAGTAGCTTGGAAACGAGTAGCTTGGAAACTGGCAGCAGCGCTGAACCGGCAATACGTTTGGGGCTCTGCTTGATCAAAGGCTTCTCACATCGCGCCGCGGAGCGAATTGTCTCTGCAGGCAAGAATAGCCCTTATGGATTTAATAGTCCTTATGGATTTAATAGCCTCACAGAACTCAGCCGAGCGGCGGGATTGTCCCAAGCTGATCTGGCCCTGCTAAGCAGTGCCGGTGCATTGCGCTCCCTTACCAGCAATCGTCGACAGGCCCACTGGGATGCACTGGCTATCGAAGACTATCGCCCTCTGCTGGAATCTGCAGAGAACCAAGAAGCTCTGACCGCCGTCCTATCCACGCCCTCAGAGGTGGAAGAGCTAAATGCCGATTACAGCAGCACCGGTGTCAGCCTCGGCCGTCACCCCATGGCGATATTGCGAGAGCAGTCAAAAACCTTGCAGCGCTGCAAGCGAACCATTGATCTGCCGACCATGGGCAATCGCCGTTTTGTGCGCATAGCCGGTTTAGTGACCGGACGTCAACGACCGGGCACGGCGTCGGGAGTGATTTTTTTAACCCTTGAGGATGAAACCGGGAATAGCAATATAGTAGTCTGGACAACAGTTCAGGAGCGCTGTCGCGAAGCCTTATTGAAAGGCAGTCTGCTAATGGTTAAAG
>CAJQJT010000107.1 GCA_905478725.1 uncultured Pseudomonadales bacterium | reverse complement strand
CGCGGCGGGGAGAAAATAGCATAAGCCAATCCGCGGTTTGAGACATTGGTATTGACACTAAATCGCTCGTCAGTCGCATTTCTCACGAAGGCCGAAACAGACCAATCTTCATCACCTGAGTAGAGCGTTGCATCAAGGTTCAACGTCGTATACGAATCCGACTCAGTATCTTCGAGCAGCAGGAAGTTGGTTTGCTGCTCTGATCTATGGGAAACCATTGCTGTCAGAGACAACTGATGATTTGCCAAGTCGATGACGTGATTTACATTTAAATCCGCACCAATTTCAGGAGAATACAGCATGTCGCTTCCCGAGCAATCATAGCTCTCGACACCATCACTAACACCATTAGATGAACAGCCAAATCGACCCTTGCCCGGATCTGAAATCAGCGCCAGCTTGTCATAAGAGGCTTCCAGATACTGCACATTTAAGCCGAATGTTGTACTGCCTGTCGCCGCCCAAATAACATCAAGATCCAGACCTTGAATGGTTGCATCGGCATTCGCGATTGGGAAAGCTGAAGCACCCTCGAGGGTAGTAAAGTACGTTACCTGCTGGCCATCATATTTCCATAGGAACAGCTCGGCGTTGACTTGCAAAGTGTTATCCATAAAGCGGTTCTTAGAACCTATCGTGATCGCATCGATAAACTCTGAATCATAGGTTGACGCCGGCCCAACTGCAAGATCGACACCACCAGCGCGGTAGCCTGTTTCAAAGGTGGCGAATAGAAGGTTGCTTTCAGCCCAATCCCATTCGGCGCCGAGTCTATAGGTCGTCTCGCTGTAGCTAAGATCGGCCGCTAACTCGCCATCACCCACATTCACAATTGCACCAAGAATCGGCTCTGGATTACGTCCCGGAGTGGGAGGAACGCCGCCTGGTAAATTAAAGTTGTAGACTGGAGGGCGACCCCTACCCGGAATATCCGCTACAGAATCTGCAGCGATCAACCCTTCATCGACAAAATATTGAATAAACGCATCGCGATCACTGGTCACCGGTTGCGCAGGCATTGCGCCAGAGGCACAGCCATTGGCAAAGCTATTGAATGGTGGTGGCCCAGGGGTCAAGAAGTTACCCGTAAACGGCGCACCGCCACAGAAGGTGACAAATGTATCGCTGATACCGTCAACAAATTTACTGTCTTCTGTGTAGCGAACACCAGCGTTCAAACGAAAGGTTTCGGAAAGGTCAAATGTGCCCTGCGCAAAGACCGCCCAACTATCGCCGCCGTTGTCATAATTCTGTATCGGAGATGCGTAGTTTTGAGCGAATACGGTACTGGTACTAATTTCTTCTTCGACATGAAAGGCACCAAGTATACCGTTTAAAGGACCATCCAAGTCAGTCGCAAAGCGGAGCTCAAACGACGTCTGATTATTTTCTTCGGCAGTTTTTGCGGGAGCAAATCCTGGGCCAGAAAACTGGTAATCCTGCTCTGATTCGCGGTATGCAGGGATAAACGTTAGCGTACCAACATCAGTCTGATAATTAATTTCAGCTGAGAAACCCGTCCAGCTGATATCTTGATACAGGTCCTCCCCATCTATAGGCTGAAAAGGCGCAAATGAAGGAGTGTGTAATGTGCCCGATCGAATGGCGTTGGCGCCTGCATCTGAAGGACCACTATCAATCGGCAGACCTGTTGGTGTGAATTCAGAAAGTGATCCAGTATCGTTGCTGTAGGTTCCATACAAATCACCACCGGCACCCTTGCCACTCACTTCAGAATGATCTACAGCTAGTCGGATAGAAAGTTTGTCGCTGGCATTAAATAACAGCTGTCCGCGTAAACCAAACGAGTCCTGATCATTGGTTCCATCATCTGAGAAGCCATCGCGCTCCAGCTTATTGCCAGAAATACGAATCGCAACATCGTCTGAAACAGCAATATTGGCTGCGCCCTGCAGGCCTAATTTAGAATAGTTACCAACTTCGGCTTGAATGTATCCTGAATTCTCACCCAGAACCGGCTTATTTGGAATGTAATTAACAACACCACCAGTGGCGTTACGGCCGTAGAGAGTACCCTGGGGGCCCTTAAGTAATTCGACACGCTCAAGGTCAAATAAAGCCTGGCCTGCAGCACCACTCGAGCGACCTAGATAGACACCATCAACGTTCTGAGCGATAGCCGAGTCGGTCAATGGATTGACCGTTAGAGCACCAACACCCCGAACAAAGAAGCTTGCCAATGGACCGCCACCTGCGCTGATCCCCAAGGCGGGAGAGAGTAAGCCAAGATCAGTTGCGGACTCGATTCCCGACTGAGTGAGCGTATCCGTATCAAAGCTTTGTACCGCTAGTGCGGCATCCTGAAGCGACTGTGCTCGGCGCTGAGCTGTTACAATAACTTCCTCAATGCCCGCATTCTCGTTAGCTTTGGGCTCAGCAGCGGACTGCGCAGATGCAGTCGAAACAGCGAGCGCCAAACTAAGAATGGTCGCGCTTGTTGTACATAGTGCTACCTTATTCATGCTTAACTCCTGGGTTTTATTATTTATTATTTGTGCTTGTTTTATTGTTCATCAACGATAGTTGTAACGCTGTCATTGGTAAAATTTATTGTTTTTATCATATTGCATACAAAATTATTATGGATTAGTCTGGTAACTTAAATAATCTAAGCAGAGAAAACAATAATGCGCTTTAAAGGTTTAGATCTAAATTTGCTTTTGGCACTTGATGTTTTGCTGGACGAGAAAAGCGTCTCGCGATCCGCCGAGAGACTGCATTTAAGCCAGCCCGCTATGAGCGCGGCTCTCAGACGGCTGCGTGAATACTTTAACGATCCCATCCTCAAGCAGCACGGCAAGCGAATGGTCTCGACACCTCACGCACTTATTATTCACCAAGAATTAAAAGTCGTGCTTGCCAGCGTGGAAGCGTTGATCTCCAAAACCGCATTTTTTGACCCTGCAACCACATCGCGTAAATTTACTATCACTGCATCCGACTATCTGGCCCAGGTCATTTTTGTCCCCCTAATTAGGAATTTGCGAAACCTAGCGCCTAATATACAGCTGGAAATCGTGCCCCCTGCGGATTCAACTCATGAGTTGTTGTCACAGGGCAGTATCGAT
>CAJQJT010000106.1 GCA_905478725.1 uncultured Pseudomonadales bacterium | reverse complement strand
TGCAGTTCCTCGATCTGATTCAGGAAGGCAATATCGGCTTGATGAAAGCGGTAGATAAGTTTGAATATCGCCGCGGCTACAAATTCTCTACCTATGCAACCTGGTGGATCCGTCAGGCGATCACCCGATCTATTGCCGATCAGGCCCGCACCATTCGTATTCCAGTGCACATGATTGAGACAATTAACAAACTCAACCGTGTATCCCGTCAAATGCTTCAGGAAATGGGTCGCGAACCCACTCCGGAAGAATTGGCCGAGCGCATGGAAATGCCAGAAGACAAGATTCGCAAAGTCCTCAAAATCGCCAAAGAGCCAATCTCCATGGAGACGCCCATTGGTGAAGACGAAGATGCCAGCATCGGCGACCTGATCGAAGATACGACTATCGCCCTACCCCTTGATGAAGCCACCAAGAACAACCTCACCGAGTCTACTCGCGGTGTTCTGAGCAGCCTCACAGCAAGAGAAGCGAAAGTATTACGCATGCGTTTCGGTATCGACATGAACACTGACCACACCCTCGAAGAAGTCGGCAAGCAGTTCGACGTAACTCGAGAGCGTATTCGTCAGATCGAAGCCAAAGCACTGCGCAAGCTGCGTCACCCGACTCGCTCGGATCATCTGCGTAGCTTTATTGACGAGTAATAAGAAATAGCTGTAGCCCGCTCAGGATGACAGGTTAGGTACTCAGCACAAGAAGTTGAGTGCCCTGAATGACAAAGTAAGTGATACACCAGAAAGACAAGTTTTAAACTTAACATAAGAAAGCGTTTAGACTTAACGCAGGATTTTTGTTTCTAGGCTAGGAGCCGCGCAGCAAGCTGAGGGAGCATACATAAAGTATGTGACCGAAGATTGTGAGCACGCGACGACGCATAGGGACAAAAAGACAAGTTAAACGCTGAATTTTTGTTCCTAGGGTAGGAGCCGTGCAGTATTCGGAAAGAGCATACACAAAGTATGTGATTGAGGAATGCGAGCACGCGACGCCGCATAGGGACAAAAAGACAAGTTAAGGGCCCTTAGCTCAGTTGGTTAGAGCATCCGACTCATAATCGGCAGGTCCCGTGTTCAAGTCACGGAGGGCCCACCAATTCACCAACCATGCGTCTCATAATAAGAGACGCATGGTTGGCATCCAGATATCTCAATTTCCGCCCCCTCCCAAGACGCAAACTACTCCAAAGCGCTTCCACCACCCAATATAATTCATATAAGCATAGACACACCCTTCAAAATCAGTATTATCTATTCATATTCATATAGCATTAGGCGACCTAAAAATTAAATCATTCAAGGCGTGTTTGGCAAAGGCTAGCCTGGCTTTAACATCAGATCCTCGCTACCTAACGGCCTGAACCAGAAACATCAAGGCTCTGAGATAAAAAAGGAATGGGAATAACTCATGCCCCATGAAAGCAATAACGTTATTGTCGTAAAGATTCTTGGTGCCCCAGCGGCCGCCCTAGAGTTAATTCCCGAGGTTAAGAGTCATTCTTTAACCGATAACATAGCTGCTATGTGCCTGACACCTAACTTTGATTTTTTTAAGCGCAAGGTTCTTAACGAGGTTAAGAGTCAAAATAAAATTTCGAAATTAACCGTGCTAAATTTGGTCTTCGACGACTCGACTGAACTTGAAACTCGTCCGTCTCCGATTCAAATTGGCCATGACAAGCTGGGCTTTATAAACCACAAGAAAATGGCTAGTCTCGAGGAGCTTAGTAGTTTTGTCATAGCATCAGTACTGCCAGATCTCCCGCTACCTGAGGAATTCTGGATTCCGGTTGTGCCTCTGCTAACCAAGCGAGAATGGGACATATTACATCTCGTGTACCAGGGGCACTCGAGTAAAAAAATTGCCGCGGCTCGAGAACTAAGCCATAGAACGGTTGAGTTACATCGTCATAACTGCGCCCAAAAACTCGGCCCAATCACACCTATACTGCTTGCTTCGCTTTTTTCAAACAGTGTATTAGAAACCTATTCTTGGAGTAATGGCGAGCTTGAAGCCACCTTCTAATAAGCGGTCTAGTTAGGCCTCCACCGCCACCTCTTGGCTCTCTCGACCACTGAGGGGAGTAAGAGGCCTAGTAAAAGGCCTAGTAAAAAAAGGTCCCCCCCAGCTTGTGGGGCAGAAGAACCCCCGCCGCCTCCGCAAGAAAGTATTATCATCGCCAGTGGGATGAGCACTAATTGGGATAGTTTTTCCATTATTAATTTTTTCTTTTAGAACTTGCGGGCAAGTATATTCAAGTCTAACTGAGCTACAACTTAGGATGTAAACCCGCAGTATTCCATTAGTTCAAACAGATTATAAATAGTAACTCGAAAATCAAATCGCTAAACTGTGGTTACACCGATCACAGAAACAATTAGAACAGAATGAATCCAACGCACCGCGCCAATTTCATCTATCGCCTTACATTGATTATCTCTGTGATTCTGCTGATAGGGTTTATTGTCGCGGCGATTGTTACGCCAAAAGCCTCCATTAATCGAACAATCATTAATCCGCCAACCATTACCAGCATAAATGCAAATAGCAGCGACAACGCTTATCTGGGCAGCGACAGCTGCGCGGGATGCCACGCCGAGGCCTACCAAAATTGGCAGGGTTCCCATCACGATCAGGCCATGCAGCACGCCACAGCTGCCACGGTTAAAGGCGACTTCAATAACAGCGTATTTGAGGCACCCAGCAATAACGCCCTGTTCTCGAAAAAAGCTGACGGCTTTTATGCACGCCTGGCCGGAGCCAACGGCGAGATCAATGACCACAAAGTGCTCTACACATTCGGCACCGAACCACTGCAGCAATATCTAGTAGCCCTACCCGGTGGCCGCCTGCAGCAACTTCCGGTGGCCTGGAATACTCTTACCAAGCAATGGTTTGATCCCCAGCCGGAGTTGCTGGCGCAGCCAGGTGAGTGGGTACATTGGTCTGAGGGTGGCAAAAACTGGAACAGTATGTGTGCCGATTGTCACAGCAATAATGTTGAGAAGAATTTCGACATTGCCAGCAATAGCTACAGCACCACTGTTGCTGAGTTAGATGTGGGCTGCGAGTCCTGTCACGGACCGGGGCGCGATCATATTGAGGCTGTTAGCTCAGTAAACTTTAATGCCGCTTTAGACAGTCTGCATATGAGCATGACAGTCGGAGAAGACTCTCAAGCCTTGGTCGATCAGTGCGGTCGCTGTCATGCCCGCCGCCAACAGCTGACCAATAAATTTGAGCATGGCAGCAGCCAGTTACTAGATCATTATCTACCACAACTGCTCACCCCACCGACCTACCACAGCGACGGCCAAATTCTCGATGAGGTGTTTGTCTATGGTTCTTTTGTACAGAGCAAAATGTATCACTCCGGCGTCGGCTGTGTGGACTGTCATCAGCCCCACAGCGTTAAACTTAAAGCTGAGGGCAATCAGCTCTGTGCCGGCTGCCACAGCAGTGAGCAGTTCGACAGCCCCAAGCATCATCACCATAGCGCAGATCTAGCCCAGCCAATGGACAACCAGCAGACTCAGGGAACCCAGTGCATTGACTGCCATATGCCGGGTCGGCTCTATATGGGCAATGATTATCGCCGTGATCACAGCTTTCGTATTCCGCGACCGGACCTGACCGTTGCCCATGGCACGCCAAATGCCTGCAATGACTGCCATACCAGAGAGTCTGCCGACTGGGCTGCGGCAAAGGTTGAGCAGTGGTTTGGTCCTGAGCGGCCAGCGCATTTTTCCGAAATTCTCAGTGCCGCAGCCAGTCAGCCTAATGACTCCGTTATACCCCTAGTGTCACTGTTAAATGATCTTTCACAGCCCGCTATTGCCCGCGCCACCGCTGCCTCGCTACTGGCCCCCGACATTTCACTGCCAATGGTTGAGCGTGCTCTGATCAATGTCAGTACGGATACGAGTGCTCTATTGCGAACCACTTCGGTTCGCAGCCTCAATGCCAGCACCATCAAGGTTGCTCCCCTACTCGAACGCCTCAATGATCCTGTGCGTGCAGTGCGTATTGCCGCCGCTGAAGCACTGGTTGATGTGCCGGAGAATCTCATACCAGATTCACTGGCTGATGCTTTTAGTCGAGCAAACAGTGAGTATCAGACTTCGATGCTGGTCAACGCTGACTTCCCCTCGGGTCGGATGCGCATGGCGCTGGATCAGCATCGCCGCGGCAATCTCAATAAAGCCGCAGAAGACTATCTGGCGGCTCTAGAAATCGACAATGGCTATAACGCTGCGCGAATGAACTTGGCGCAACTCTATTACGGCCAAGGAAAGCTAAGCGATACGGAAAAACTATACCGTACCGTGATTGAGCGTGAACCAGAGGCCAGCGACGCCCACTATTCTCTGGGGCTATTGATGGCGGAACAGGGAGATTATGAACAGGCGACGCTGTCACTTGAGGCCGCCGCCATCGGGGGTAACAATCCCCGTGCCTGGTACAACCTTGCAGTGCTCAATCAACAGTCTGGGAAATCGCTGGAGGCTGAAAAGGCCTATCTTGCCGCGCTGCAATTGACCCCGGGCAACACCGAGTTTATCAATGGCCTAGTCAGTCTCTATGGCCAACAGCAGCGCTGGTCAAAAGCTTTGCAGCTAATTGATCGAGCGCTAGTCAACGACTCAACAAACCCCAGCCTACAACAATTGAAACGGGCCATTACTCAGCGGCTTTGATATCTGGGGACTTGAATCCAAGAGCTGAAGCCTGAAAACTAAAAGCTAAAAGCTAAGACCAGAGAACTATCTCAACTCCGCTGCGGCTTTCTCAAATAGATTACCGGCATAGTTCATGACATGAAAAACGATGCTTTGCTCATTGGTGCCAGTGACTAGATGGGCACCGGGCCCAATGGCATAAATCGCCACATCTTCACCACCGTGAGTTTCACCCTCTAGGGGCACCAGAACTTCCTGATGAAAGCCCTGAGCCTCAGTGTCTATGGCGGTTAAATCCTGACGCCCTGCCACCGACTTACTGTAATAGGCCATATCCGCATTGGTCTCATCACCCAAATCACGAAACCCTAGTCCATTGGCATAACCCAGGGTTGTATATGGCAGGCCATCGTCATCTAGTGCCGGCTCATCGGTGCCTACGTCTACTACCTTGCCCAGAATCGGGTTACCCCGCTTTGGATAACCGGCCATGGTAAAGACATGACTGTGATCGGCGGTAACAATGATTAGCGTGTCATCGCGACTGGTTGCATCCAACGCAGCCTGAACCGCGAGAGAAAGCTCCACAGTGTCACTCAGGGCAGCGAAGGCACTGTTGGCATGATGACCATGATCAATCCGCCCGGCTTCCACCATCAAGAAAAAACCCTGCTCATTGTTGTCGAGAATATCGATCGCTTTGGTGGTCATCTCTGTGAGCGAGGGTTCTCCTGCAAGGTCATTCACGCGATCTGCCTCATAGCGCATTTCCGACTCATTAAAGAGCCCAAAGAGGTTCTCGCTACTGTCAGCATCCACAGCATCGAAACCGGCCTGATCAATCACATAGTCGCCTTTGGGATAGAGTCCCTGCCACTCATCAACAAGATTGCGACTGTCGTTGCGGTCGCCCTCTATTGCGCTGCGCGCGTCGCGGCTATTGGCTGCAGGGTCATTGGGTAGAAACTCTCGGCGTCCACCTCCCAGGGCGACTTCAATGCCATCTACATCAATACCGGGAT
>CAJQJT010000105.1 GCA_905478725.1 uncultured Pseudomonadales bacterium | reverse complement strand
TGCGAACTTACAGAGATCACTTAGTTGATGCCGTAACACACTGCTTTACAGGCACAAGAGAGGCCCTCTACGGCTATTTAGATCTAGATATGCATATAGGCATCACTGGGTGGATTTGCGACGACAAGCGCGGCACAGAGCTTCAGGGGCTGGTGGCGGATATTCCACTGGAACGGCTAATGGTGGAGACCGATGCGCCCTATTTGCTACCAAAAACCCTTCCCGAGCCGCCAAAAGGCAAGCGCAATGAACCGGCGTTTTTACCCTGGGTAATCCGCAAAATAGCGCAACAGAGAAATGAGTCCGCTGAGGAACTTACTCGGCAGACCAGTGACAATAGCCTTAGATTTTTTCGACTGGGGTAAGCCGGTCGCCCACAGCGATCACACCATTGCCGCGAATCTGCGCGCGCAAACCCCCTTTGCCCACAAGCTCAGGCAGAATACTTACCGCGAGACGCCGCTGCAGACTGGCGCAGGGCTCACAGAGCTGAACGCCATAGAAACTGACATTATTGATGATGAAGGACTTGCCGACTAAGTCATTAAGGCCTATCCCCTGAGTAACCAGATTGCGGCGGAAGTCACTCTCGTGAAAGCTGTGGCCCTGCTGCTGATTAAATGCCTCAATTACCTCAGATTCAATCAGGGTAATTTCCCAATCCGGCTGACCTTTATAATGAGAGCGGTTTTTGCCTGTCTGAGAGAAGTAGCGATCCCCTTCAATACCTTTGCCGGCACGCAATGAAACCTTTTGATGGCCCATCACCCCAGCACCCTTGGCTGGTGCCACATAGATACCGCGAATAAATCCTTCAGTCATTGGATTTGCTCAACCCTCTAACAGGCTTTTGTACATGCTGTTTTTGGGCGCACTAAACACTCTGCGAACCATAGGCTCGAAGACACTTAACTCCAACTTTGGCATCTCTGGGTCAAAGGATGGATCATCGTATTTGGCAATAAATCGTGCGGTGCGCTTAAAGTTCGGATTTTCACGGTACTGGTCTCGCATATTGCGATCGGCGCCGAGAAAATGGAAAAAATTATAGCCCTGAAAAATAGCGTGATGCTTGATCATCCAGTGATTTTCTGGGGAGACAAAAGGCTCCAATATGACTGCAGCAACATCCGCATGGTTGGCACTGCCTAGAGTGTCACCGATATCGTGGAGCAGCGCACAGACAACATACTCTTCATCTTCACCGGCCTCCGCCGCGCGGTGCGCAGTCTGCAGCGAATGCTGCAGTCGATCTACGGCAAAGCCGCCATAATCGCCAGTGAGCAACTCTAAATGGGTCAATATACGATCGGGCAATTTCTTAAAATAGGCGACTTGCTCGGGAAGAATAATTTGCCAATCTTCCGCCGTGCTCTCAGACATCTTGGTGAATAATGCGTTCATGCTACCCCCTCTCGACGCTTGCACCTAAGCGTCACGTCAGAATGATTTTATAATTATAGTGCGGCGATACTAGCAGTATGCTGGAGGTTTTTCCATGCCCCAGAAATACCACTAATCAAGGGTTAAAAAAAGCACGAGGCGAAACGCAAACCAGCCCTCAAAAGGGCTGGTTGCGAATACAGTTAACGAGAATTGCGCTGGGGATCAACCGCAACCAATCAGGGACTTCTCAGAGATATCTTTGGTAACTCTAATATCAGCAATGGTTAGAGCAAATTCCTTAGAGCTAACCAGTACAAAGGGTGAATTAACCTTTTTCAAGTTAACGCCAACCTTCTCAAAACAGCTAAGCTTAACGCCTAACCGAACCGGCTGATTTTCAGGAATGGCACGGAAAATACGGGTTAAATTAAGGCCGCCTGAACAGGGCCAGCCGCAATCCATACGCAAAGTTACAGCGCCTTTGGGCTTTTTATCAACTTTGATGATCATGACCAGTGCGGCATCTTCGTCGCGCAATTTGCTCAAATCAACACCGGCTTCTGACTGGAAGTAGAACTGGCTTTCACGACCACCTTTCCACTCCACTAAGCGCGAGTCTTCCTGCACAGCTCCGTCCACAGTAGTGACCGTTAGATCGCCAAATGCAGTGGAGGATTTATTGCCCTGAACCAGTTTCTGCCAGTTGCTAGAGTCACCCACGTAGGTTTTAAACGGCGGACGAGCACTGCCGCTAAACACTACGCGAGCAGCCTTTGAAGCATCAATTAACGGCTTTTCATTAAGCTTATCGGCAATGATTTCTGCATCGCCGTAACTGAGACCCTGGCCACGAGTGAGCAACAAGTCACTGACCGGGAGAGCGCCATCCGTTCGGTTAAGTTCGCTGTTGGGCCAGTCAAAAGAGAGCCTGCCGGTGAAGTCATAGCGCGCTTTACCCGCACTATCGGCGACCATAACATCCGCCACACCAACACCTTCAGAACCGGGCAACCAGGCCACGACAAAGGCATCTGAGCTGTTCAACTCGGCATTCATCCACAGCGGGCGGCCGGTCAAAAATACAGCTACTACAGGAATATTTTTAGCCTTTAGTGACTTGAGCAACTCAAGGTCTGCCTGGTGACCATCGCGGTACATCAGTGACTCAATATCGCCAACACCTTCGGCATAGGGCTCTTCACCAAATACCACTACGGCTACATCGGGCTTTTTAACCCAGCTATCATCGCCGCTCAACTCAACCGAACCGCCGTTGTTTTCAACCGCTTGCTTAAGACCAGCATAGATAGAGGTGGCTCCGGGGAAATCACTATTCTTGTTTTCAGTACCCTGCCAAGTAATAGTCCAACCACCATTCTGCTTGCCGATATTGTCAGCACCATCGCCTGTAACCAGAATATGCTGTTCGCCTTTCAGCGGCAGCAGCTGGTTTTTATTCTTTAGTAAGACCAGAGACTTGCGCACTGCGTCCCGCGCA
>CAJQJT010000104.1 GCA_905478725.1 uncultured Pseudomonadales bacterium | reverse complement strand
GCTCATATCGACCATTACAGTGGGCTTACTTCCTTCCATATTACCCAGTTGGTCATAACAAATAATCTCATCGTAACAACCGAGAGAGGCGACAAAATCATAATTGGTTTTCGACGTAACGCCGACAACAGTCGGGCTGTCTTTTGCATCGGCTAAACCCTGAGCCAAACCTATAGCGGTTTTGCTCGAGGCACTCAAAATAACCACCTGAGAAGCGCCGTGATAATTCTCGGACTGCAAGGCATCGCAGAGACAGAATGAGGTGACATGCAGAGGATTTAGCAGAGAGCGCACATTGTCGGTCGACGCATCATAGTTCGCTTCGCCGGACATCAGCAGATAGTTATTGTATACAGCCGGAAGCTCTGCACGATGTGCTGCACCGTCCATAAAGCGTTGAGCCGATACTTTGATCGGCGACATAACCAGAAAGTCAGCTGGCGGGAAGTAGCCATAAAGCCTTTCGCCCACAGCGAGTCCATCAACCTTAGACGCAGTCACTTCGGCAAAACCCCAGACTGGCAGACAGCCCCAGTCCCCGCTCTCATTGTCTGTTGCAGGAAAGAATTTCCAGTAGCCAATAGTGTCACCCGCAGCGCCATAGGTGACATTGTTAGCGGTAAAGGCAAAGCGCTCAACCTCCACCAGAATGTCACCGGTTTTTAAATCCGTTAGGGCTTGAGCCTTATCAGTCTCAACTAGGCGTGATCGGGTTAGGTCTTTTTTGTAGGTTTGAAATTCACTCATGCTTTGGCACCTTGGGATGTCTTTTTATTGGAAAGCTCTTTATTGGAAAGCTCTTCATCAGATAGCTCTTCATCAGATAGCTTTGAATTAGATAGCTTTGAATTAGACAGCTCTACATTGAACTGTTGTAACTTGGTAATAGCAGGCATTGCATTGTTCTGAATCCGTTGCAAAATCCCCATTTTTTCCATATCGGTTTTATCAGCACTACTGATCAACTTAGTAAACCCATCCAGTCGATTCTCTCGCACCCAAAGTCGCAGTGTCTTATCCAGAGACCAATTAAATTGGTTCATCATCATCGCCAAGGTCATGGGAATAAAATCCACATCATGGTTTGGCGGTGGGACTAAAGCACAGAGGCGGTTCTTGTCGGCATCGCTATCATAGTTAACCTCAACATAGGCTGCCATTGATGCGCTAAAGGCTGGCTGATAAGCGCGGATCATCTGTGGCGTAATACAATCGCCATCGAATACAGGACGCGGCGCTTTATGAGCAAAAGATCGTTCCAGACTCGCCGAGCAATCAACATGAATATGGGCTGGGGTAGTTGAAATTTCACCCTCGGCCAAAACAATGCGGTCTTTTTCAATCGCACTCACTTGCCCCATGCGGACAATATTCTTAATCCGTTGCAACTGCTCAATCTCAGGCTTACTGATGGTAGCAGCATGAAACATAGTCGGCCGCACGGCTTTATCTAAGCGCAGCAGATAACCCCCCTCTTCAAGACGATCAAACATATCTTCAATCGACGTCGCAGCGGCAATGGCCTCATATTGCGCGGCGATAGACCCCACAGACTTGTGAAAGAACTCATGTGTCGGCTGGGTATTGGCGCGATCGAGCAGCCAGGCATCACGGGATCGAATCCAAGTCATATCATCCGGGTCAACCCCACGTTCAAGCAACCATAGGCAGGCATCTATACCCGTCTTACCACCGCCAATAACCACATAGCCAGCCGGCTTTTCAGTGATTTTGGGTAAATCATTAAGCGGCATAAATTGCGCTTCAGCCGCTACGCTAAAGTTCGGTGTATGAGTAGAGGGAACAGCGATGGTCAAGAATGTCGCATCGACCAGTTTCTCGTAGTCCACTGAATACTTTTCGCCGGTTAACTTAGAAGTGAACTGACCCTCCCCTTCATATTCACACATGGGAAAGTATTGAACTCTGCCGCTGGCTAAAAACCGCTGGCGCATTACATCATCGAAGTAGGCGCAGATCTCATCACCTGTGGCGAGGTCACCCATACCCTTATTTAAACCAATTTGATCAGTCTCTCCGCGACTTAGCTCCTTTGAGCTAACGCCAAAAAATGATGAGGGCTGATGCAGGGTGACGAAGGGATAAGCCATATTCCAGTGCCCGCCCGGCTTAGCATAGCGATCGACAATAATGATATTGGCGTCGGTCTCGGTAAACAGCGTGTCCGCAAAGGCCATGCCGACTAGGCCGCTGCCAATAATGAGATAATCTGTCTTTAGTACTTTTCCCACCCTATACTCCTTTATTATTATTTTAAGTCCACCAGCGGCCTATTAAATACGCCTTGCCCGCCAGGCTTTGATGGTATCCTCTTCGCATTAACTTACCAATAGACTGGCCGGTAAGATACGACTTAAACCAGCATAAGTAATATTATTATCCGATCTAGAGAGATAACTATGCGCTATACACTTTTTTCCACGCCGCTACTCACTCCAGCACTGCGAGTACTGTCTAAAATTATCTTAAAAATCATTCGCTGGCGGGTCGATGGCTCACTGCCGGTAGATCAGAAAAAGTATGTACTGATAGTTGCACCTCACACCTCAAACTGGGATTTCTTCCTGTTTGTGCTGACAGTCTCTGTACTGCGTCTGCAGCCTAGTGTGCTGATTAAGGATACGATATTTATCGGACCTCTGGGTTGGTTCCTGCGCTACTGTGGTGCCATTCCGGTGAATCGTCGCCAAGCAGGATCTCTGGTGACGTACATATCGGGTATCTATGAAGAGCGTGAGGAGTTTGTGTTGATTATTACCCCGGAGGGCACGCGCAGTCCCAATGCTAATTGGAAGCGTGGATTTCATCATGTGGCCAGGGCCGCAGAGGTGCCGATTTTGGTGGTCTATGTGGATAGTACAGCGCGCACTATCGGTATTGAGGGGCTGATGGATCCCAGCGAAGATGTCGACGGGGATATACAGAAATTGAAGACCTTCTATGATGGGAAAAAGGGGCTGAAGCCTGGGAATTATGCTTCTTAAAGCGAACCAGAAGGGCTCGCCCCTAACATCTCTAACACCTATCCCAAAAAGCCAACAATCTTGAGAAAGGACAAAATCGCAGCCTTAGTTTCCTAACGCCGCGCTTTGCGGCTGGTTTGGAGCGCAGCGGAAAACCAGTCCGGCAACATGTCGCTTGTTAAGTTTCATTGGCCTCGATTTCTTTTAGCTGGATACCATTTGAGTTTTTCCAGCAGGTTAACCCATTGGAATTCCCACCCCTAACAACACTACCAGCGGTACTCGGAGAACCAAACTCGACATCTTTGGTGAATACTAAATTACCGTTCTGCTCTTGTAGAATTTCTTTTTCTATAAGCTGTTCACGTTTAGCTTTCATGCGTTTTGCTGATGGGCGATGATCTAATACAGCCTGAGATCCTTCGAAAATGATGAAACCATTGGCAGTTCTCTTACCGGTAGCTATAACCCCTTTTATTTTGCAGTAAAGCAGGTCTTTCGACTCACTTGCTTGATCTACCTTCTCGTTGAAATCAGCTATACCAAGAACAGGCAAAAGTTGAATGCATTTTTCTAGAAAAACGTTCATTTCTGCCGCATCGGATTCAGGCAGTCTTGCACCGCTACTTGCTGAATTCATAACAACGGCAGAGCCGTTGTTATATGCTTTCTCAATTAAAATTCCTTCCAAATAGCGTATATGTGCTTTAGTCAGATTTTCGTCTTTAGAAACAAAGACCGTTACAGAATTCCAGAAATCTTTAGCAGCGTGGCCTTTTAGGCGGTTAGCCACATTCTCAGCCTCACCGATATAGATGGCCCTATCACCACTTTCAGGATCAACGCCAGTAAGCAAATAAAACCCGGGACTAACCAGTTCTTCGCGCTTTAAAAGATCGGATATTTCTGTTCTAGGCGCAGCAATAGCTTTTCCAGACCAATTTGAAAGTTCAGCCGTTCGTAAGCCACTTGCACTTCCATGAACCAAAAATAATTTT